>JAYUVL010000103.1:0-4367 GCA_043754075.1 Cytophagales bacterium
CGGACAGTACACCTTGACCAGGACGTGACACATCCCGTAAAGGTACTGGCCGCTTGCGGCATTTTTCATGGCAGCATACATTCTGTAACACTACCGAAATTTTAAATCCCTATCAATTGCCGCGCATGGCAGGCTCAAAATCTACAATTTTAGACGTAAGAGCAAAGGACAAGACGGGAAATTCCTACCTTATAGAAATGCAGGTTACGGACAAAAAGGGCCTTGACAAACGCATTACCTTTTACAGTGCAAGGGGCTACGCTTCACAGTTGGATGCAAGCGAAAATTATTACCGACTTAAGCCTGTTATTTTTATTGGAATTTTAAACTTTGAATATCTGCGAAGTCCCAATTACTTGTCAAGGCATCTGATTTTAGATGCCGAAACACAAGAACACAAACTGAGGGACTTGGAATTTTCGTTTATAGAACTGCCCAAATTCAACAAAACGGAACCGGAACTACAATCGTTGGCGGAAAAGTGGGTTTATTTTATCAAAAATGCTGAAAATCTAAACGTAATCCCCGCAAGTGTGAATGATAAAGGACTAAAAAGTGCTTACCAAGCGGCAGATCGTCATACGTGGACACGGGAGGAGTTAGAGGAATACGAGTATGCCCGTATGCGGGAAACCGACGAAATTGCAGAAAAAATGCTTGTTATCGAACAACGCAACATTGAGATAGCTAAAAATTTATTGCAGACTTCCCTTTCCAACCAAGAAGTAGCTAAACATACAGATTTAACAGTTGAACAAATAGAACAATTGAGAAGCGAAAATCAGTAAAATTTACCTAGCCTTGCCAATGTTTTTCTATTTTCTACTGGTTGGTCGTGGATAAATGAGCACACTATTTGGCTGCGATCCTCAGTTGTAATCAAGGAGGACTTACTAGCACCGTCAAGGTTATGCGCCAATGTTGTTGCGCCGTTTTTTGCTCAATTGAAGTCGCCCAAACCGCTATTGGGCCGGGTGCGGCTTGGCCAATAGACTGATGATCAGGCAGGCCCCCCCGATCACCAGAAACATGAGCGTTTGCGAACCGTGGGCCATGAAAGCAAAGTCTTTGCCAGCCACTTCACCAATACCATAGGCGGTCAGGGTGGCCGCCACCAGCCAATGGTACACCCCAATGCCGCCTTGTACAGGGGCCACAATGCTGATCCCGCTCATGGCCAACACGGCCAGGGCGCAGTGCCAGTCCAGCATGGCGGTGGTGTCCATGGCAAAAAACAGAACATAAGAGGTGAGGAAATAGCCAATCCAGATGGTGAAGGTATGGAAAAGGAACTTGGCTTGATCGCGCCGTTCCAATTGGCCAATGCTCAGCAGGCCCGCTTTGAGGCCCAGCAAAAAAAGGATGACTTTGTTGGCCAGCGGGTGGGCCTTGATTTTGTGCCAAAACAGCAGTAGCGCCAGCAATATTCCTGCGCCCACGATCGCCAGTGCCCACAAAATGGGCCATTGGGACGGCTGGCCATTGTTGGACGGGTTACCAAAAATGGTGAACAAGAATCCACCGAGCCGCTCGTACTCACTCACCAGTGCAAGACCGGTAAACAGGATGAGCATGATCAGATCCACCACCCGCTCGGCAATGACCGCCCCGAAAGAAAGATTGAACGGAACACCGCGCAGGCGCTGGAGAATGATGCAACGGCTCACTTCACCCATGCGGGGGAGCACAAAATTGGCTAAGTAACCCACCATGACGGCCAAAAACGGCGCGGTATCGCCCGTGCGATAGCCCAATGGCTTGAGCATGATGGCCCAGCGGATGCCCCGGCTCAAGTGGGCCCCCATTGAAATGACAATGGACACCGCGATCCACCCAAAATCGGCCTTGGCGATGTTGGCCATCATTTTGGTCAAGTCTTGTCCACGGTACAAATACCAGAACAACCCGGCGGCGGCCAATAGGGAAAGGGTGTACTGCACGATTTTGCGGGGCGATAGCCTGAGCGATTGATCCATGAGCGGGGATTTAGGCCCAAAGTTACACCAATGTAAGTTAGTGGGCCTGCCCTGGTGGGTGGCCAAATGTTGAATTACGAAGGTATGATGCCAGCGGTTTATCAGTCGGGCAAGCAGCTTGATCTGCCGCCACGATCACGGCTTATCAAGGGTGGCCACTTTTTTGAAGCCGCCGTATTAGCCAACTATGCCGGGTCTTTTACCGCTTGAAAATGCCATCTATTTTGCCCCGAAAAACCGATTTATTTCCCAGATGCCCTTATATTGGCTGCCCGATTGCCCGATCAGCGTTGAAAGCTGGCCAACAAATCATTCTTCAATAATGCTGATCCACAAAGAATTGCCCGTTTTGTCGTTTGAGTCGGCCCAAGTATATGAAACTTGGCTGGCCGAGCACCACTCCCAGCCGACCGGCTTTTGGCTCCGGTACTATAAAAAAGGGAGCGGCCAGCCCACTCTCCGGCACGATGAAGCAGTGGATGTGTCCATCTGCTGGGGGTGGATCGATGGCCTGATCAATAAGTATGACAACGCTTCCTATTTGGTGCGGTTTACGCCCCGACGGCCCAAAAGCATCTGGTCCAAAGTGAACGTGGCCAAGGCAGAAAGACTGATCGCCGAAAGGCGGATGCAGCCCAGCGGGCTGGTGCACGTGGAAAAAGCCAAGCAGGACGGGCGCTGGGATCGGGCCTATGAACCGGCCAGCAAAATGGTTGTCCCCACCGATTTTATTGCATTGGTGGAGCAGGATCCGATCGCCCAGGAAGCTTACCAAACCCTCAACCGAGCGTCTCTCTATACCATCGGTTTTCAGCTCAATGCCACCCGAGATCCCGAAAAAAGAGCCAAAAAAATGGGCCAACTGCTGGCCATGCTGCGCGAGAATCGGTTGGTGTAACCCAGTAATCGGCGAGAGCATAAGGCGCTGGGGCGCCTGCTCTCGGGGCTGCGGATCAGGTCCCTACCCTGCCTCCCAAACGTGGCGCACTACCGGGCTGCGCCGCGCCCCCGACCAATGCCCAGCATAGTCCCCGGCAAGGGTTTTGCCAAAACCCAGCAAATTGATAAGGGCAAAAATGGTTTGGGCAATCAAAAAACTGGATCATCGGCTTGGTAATAATTTGCCACCCTGGCCAACTCAAACCGGTTTTATTGCGCACAAAACCCTAACTTTAGGGAAACATTGCACCAGCTATGCGTTTTTTGTTTTGGTTCTCCTTGGGATGGTGCGGATTGGCCGCGCTGCCCCTCAAGGCACAAGATCCCCAGTTTACTCAGTTTTACCATGCACCGCTCTACCTCAACCCAGCCTTCACCGGCACTACTGAGGAGTTTCGGCTAGCAGGCAACTACCGCTACCAGTGGACAGCCATTGATGCCCAGTTCATGACCACCACCGTTGCGTTTGATTACAGCGCCCCCACCATCCGTAGTGGGTTTGGGTTGCTGATCCAGCACGACAAAGCGGGCGGTTTCCTCACCACCACCGGGGCCACGGGGCTGTATTCTTTCCTTGTCCCCCTCTCCGATCAGTGGCACCTGCGCTTGGGCCTGCAAGCCGGGGTGGGCAACCGCCAATTGGATTTTTCCCAATTGGTGTTTGTCAGCCAAGTGCGGCCCGACGAGGCCGATGTGTGGGAGGGCGGCAGTAGCGGCTCCCGATGGTTTGCTGATTTTGCGGGCGGTGCCGTACTCTACAGCCGCCATTTCTGGGGCGGGCTGGCCGTTCACCACCTCAACCGGCCCAATACCTCTTTCTTCCCGGGCGATAACGCCACCCTGCCGCTGAAAATCTCGGCGCACGTGGGGGCCAACCTCCCCATCAGTACCCTCAACGGCGATCTGTACTTGTTGCCCGCTGCCCTCTACCGCCAGCAAGGGCCGGTTTCCCAGCTCGATGTGGGCGCGCGATTGGCTTTTGAACGCTTCCCCTTGATCTTGGGTGTGGCCTACCGGGGGATTCCTTTCAAGAAGAACTTCAACAGTACCCAGCAAGATGCCGTTGCTTTTTCTACCGGCCTGCGCACGGGCCAGTTCACTTTTGGCTACAGCTACGATCTGACCATTGCAGGCATTCGTCCCTATTCGGGCGGCTCGCACGAGATCGCGATTGTGTATGAGTGGGCCACCAAGCGCAGCCGCTCCCGGCGCGGGATCTCCTGCCCAATCTATGACAAACCGATGAATAGCGGTTGGAACCTGCGGCAATGAGTGAGGGCAAACCGCTGATCATCTGCGGTCAGCATATTTCCAAATGAACATTTCTTCTATCTTTGCTGACTTATGATACGATCAATCCACCATATCCAAAACTTTCGTTGCTTTCGGGATACGAAACAGTTGCAGGGCTTCAAGCGAGTCAATTTGATTGGCGGGTCAAACAATGCCGGG
>JAYUVL010000104.1:0-10111 GCA_043754075.1 Cytophagales bacterium
TAAAACTGTCGGCGATGACTTCGGTCACCTACTTTTTGGTCCCCTCCTTGTCTTTATAGCTCCGCGTTTTACCCGCGTCGGCGTCCCGATTGCCTTCCAGATAGACAGTGCTGACATTGTGCAAGTACTTGCCCACCACTTCGGCCACTTTTAGTTCGGTTGGTAAACTCCCTTTGCTTGTGGCACCTTGCAAGTACGCCGTTGGAACTGACCAGCCCGTATCGGCTGATTTGGTATTGCCCAGCCAATTAAGTTGTTTCTGACTTAAAATGGAATTTTTAAATATCCAAATCGGACAAAATTTTTTTTTCAATCGTAGTTGATGCCCATAAACGAAGAGAAGCAGCCCACCCTTTTGGCTGGATTTTCACCCTTTGTGCGCACCTTTATCCGCGCTTAGCCAATGGCTGGAACCAGGAGGCAAAGGGCATGGGCTGTGATCGACGAAAAGTGGGGCCAGTTCCTGAGCATCTATTTCCAACTCACTAACTTAGGGAAGAAAATGCCGCTACCTAGTTCCGCCAGAAAACCGAGGATACACTGGGTTCGGTGGGCATCAAGCGCACCCGCTATGCCCTCGCCTGCGGTCATTTGGCCGATCTGGCCGGGGTGATTGCGGCCATTTTCTTGACTTATTTCTTCTTTGGCAGTTGATTTCTGGCCATCGCCAGTGCAAATCGCCGCCGTTCGATCGGGGGCATGTTAGTTTTAAAGCGGTATAATCATAGCTTTGTGCCAATTGACCATTTGTATCAATGACTAGAATTTCCACTTTTCAGCAATTGCTGCACCAGACCGAGGCCAAGCCCCAAGTACTGTTCACCAACGATATCCTCACTGGGTTTTCGGGCCAAAAGATGATCGCGGCCCTGCAAGGCTTGACCGCCAAATTTGCCCATTCCGAAGCGTATTGTTACCTAGAAATCGGCGTTTTTCAAGGGCTGACCCTGCTCTCCGTGGCTGGGGCCAATCCCGGTTTCCCCTGTTATGGCATTGACAACTTTCAGGCCCATGACCCCGAAAAAAAGAACCTTAACATCTTTACCCAGCGCAAACAGGCCCTGGGCCTTACCAATGCCCATTTGCTCAACATGGACTATGAGGATGCACTGGAAAACTTGGGCGCACACATTGGCCAACGCAAAGTGGGCGTTTTCTTCATCGATGGCCCCCACGATTACCGGAGCCAACTGATGTGCCTCCTCTTGGCCATGCCCCATTTGGCCGACGACGCGGTGATCATTGTGGATGATTCCAATTACTTGCAAGTCCGCCAGGCCAACCGTGATTTTCTGGTCGCGCACCCTGAATACAAGCTGCTGTTTGAGGCATACACCCCCCGGCACCCCAACAATATGACTGCGGCCCAAACCGCCGCAGCCCGCGAAGGCTGGTGGGATGGGGTGAACATCATCGTGCGGGACCCCGCCAACCAACTGCCGGCCATGTTCCCCACTACCCGCCGCAATCGGGTTTTGTTTGAAAACGACCATTTTGTCCATGCCTCCCGCTTGGGGGCCATTGCCCCGCAGGTACTGGTGGCGGCCACGCTACTGTTTACGGGCCGGCTGGGCCGGGGGATCAAAAACCTCCAGAAAGCCTACCGGGCCTACCAGCAAAATCCCTTCCCTGGTGAATTTGACGATACCAACATTTTCCCGGAAGGATTGCCCCCCAGCCGCTTGAATGCGTAGCCCAATCAAGCCCCGCGCTGACATTTGGCCTCCCAGATCTTGAAGGACAGCCAACCGACTTTGGGCAACTAGTGGGCCCAATTCCCAAAAAAAGCCCCCTGATCCGACCAGATCAGGGGGCTTGGCGATGATGCTAGCAAAATTACTTTTTTTCCTTTTGCTTGGCATCGGGAACCTTGATCTTGTCAGTCTTGGTCAAGCCCGACAACACCTCGATGTTGATCCCATCAGAAATGCCCGTCTTGATTAATTTTTTGGTGAATACTTGGGTTTTGCTGGTTTCCACTTCAACAAACACGCTATCTTGTTTGCCAAACTGCAACGTGCTCTCCTTGATGGCCATCACGTTGTCTTTGGTGTCCAGCACAATATCAGCGTTGGCGCTGTAGCCCGCCCGCACGTAGTCGCCGGGTTGCAGGAGCACCTTGGCCCGGATGTCAAACTTGACCGCGCCCTCTTCCGTCTTGCCCTTGGGCGAAATGTATTCCAGAACAGCCTTGAACACTTTGTCGGGCAAGGCCCCGATGGTCAAGCTCAGTTCCATTCCTTCATGGAGTTTGCCCACTTCGGATTCATCAATTTTGCCTTCAAAAATCAAGCTTTTCATATCGGCCACCGTGGCCAAAGTAGTACCTTCGTTGAAGTTGTTGCGCTCAATGACCGAGCCGCCCACTTTGACGGGCACATCCAGCACAATGCCGTCGGCAGTGGCATAAATCTCGTTGGCAATACGGCCCGAATTCTGCAAAACGCTCTGTTTCAGAATGGCCAGCTCCCGTTCTGAGGCTTCCTGAGCCTCTTTGCGGATATTGAAATCAAGCACAAAACGGTTGAACTCTTGTTGGGAAATGGCCTTTTGGGCCAATAGTTTCTCCTGGCGCTCTTTCTCGACTTTGGCATTTTCAAAATTGACGCGGGCAGTTTGCAGTTGATTCTCTCCAGTGTTGATCGTCCGCATGTCATTGTTTTTGCCCGCCAAGTTCTGCACAATCCTAATTTTGGCAATCACCTGCCCCGCTTTCACTGGCTGGCCAGCTTCCACATAAAGCGCCTCAATCACCCCAGAAACCTGAGGCTTGATCTGTACTTCGCGGCGCGGGATAATGGCCCCAGTCGCCACGGTTTTCTTAACAATATTGGTCACAAAAGGCGACTCGGTTTTGTAGGTCACCGTTGGGGCACTAGACTTGTTGATAAAATAATAAACTATCCAAACTAAGCTGGCCACCAAGCCCGCAATTAGCAAAAAAACCAAAATCTTTTTAATGATGCCTGAAGCGTTCATCGTTTTGTTCTCATTTAGAACCAATGTCTGTGTATTCATGAAGGCAAAAAAATTAAGTAATGACTCGATAACACGTAGTAAAGAGGAGGATTAATGGGCAATAGTTGCTCAGCAGTACCTTTTTTTCGTTACAACATGTTCCCAATTAACATACCCAATTTCTACACGGTTGATTATTAGCAATTTACCTATCCAAAAGCGGGCAAAAATGTCCGTTATTGAACACCAAGGTGTACGCCGGGGAACAAGTCAGGTGGATTTCTCTTGGCAATAATTGGCAACTATTGCTTACCTTTGGTAGAGCATTGGTAACTGCGCCCCACTGAAAGATGGATTCTCTGGTTGATTTTTTTTCCTTTCGCAACGCCAATACCTTCTACGTGGTCTTTGGGTCAGCGATCTTGGCGGCCAGCACGGCTTTGGTCGGCACATTTTCATTCCTCAAGAAAAAATCCTTGGCCGGCGATGCAGTTGCCCACGCCGTGCTACCGGGCATCTGCCTTGCTTTTCTGCTTTCGGGCAACAAAAATCCCCTTTGGCTTATTTTGGGGGCCTTTATCAGCGGCTGGTTTGCCCTGATTTCCATCGATTTTATCACTTCGCGCACCCGCTTGAAAGAAGACACTGCCATCGGCTTGGTCATGTCGGTCTATTTTGGGGTGGGCATTGTCCTGCTCACCAGCATCCAACACTCGGGCAACGCTGCTCAAACTGGACTGGAAGGCTTTTTGTTTGGCAAAGCCGCTGCGCTGGTGGGCAGTGATCTGTGGACTTTCGCGGGGCTGTCAGTGCTGCTGCTGCTCACGGTCGTCCTGTTTTTCAAAGAATTGACCTTGATTTCATTTGATGAAAACTTTGCCAAAGTAATCGGTTTCCCCGTGCGGCGACTGGAACTGCTGCTCACCACCCTTACCGTGCTGGCCGTGGTGGCGGGCATCCAAACCGTGGGCGTGGTGCTCACGGCGGCCATGCTGATCACACCAGCGGCGGCGGCCCGTTTCTGGACCGACCGTTTGCCCGTTATGATGGGCCTGGCCGCTTTGATCGGGGCCTTTTCAGGGATTTCGGGTGCCTTTGCTTCCTATTTGGCCCCGGCCATGCCCACCGGCCCGTGGATCGTGTTGGTGGCCTCGGCCGTGGCCGTCGGTTCTTTCCTCTTCGCGCCCGGCCGGGGCACAGTGGCCAAATGGCAGCGCCAACGCACCCACCAACGAAAGTTTGGCGAAGAAAACCTGCTGAAGCTGTTCTATAAGCTGGGGGAAAATGACGCAGCCTTTTTTGTTCCCCGCAGCCAAGCCGACATTTTACGGGCCAGGGCGTTCGACAGCCGCGCATTGCTCGCCATTTTGGCCCGGCTCGTGGGCGAAGGCTACCTGCGGCGCGAAGGGGCAGCATGGCTGCTCACTCCAGAAGGGAAGGAACGGGGACAGCGCATCACCCGGCTGCACCGGCTATGGGAACTGTATTTAACAGAGTACCTGCGCCTTGCCCCCGATCACGTACATGATGACGCCGAAACGATGGAGCATATCATTACGCCCGAGATCGAGCTGCAGTTGGAAAAACGCTTAAAGCACCCCCAATTTGACCCGCACCTTACCCGAATCCCCTACGATTAACCCGGCCACCTTCCTTTTTTTATCCGCCTTGTCATTATTGCTTCCCCGATCGACTTTCTTGTTTTAGTACTAAATCATTTCATTGATTGCATTATTTGAACAAAGAATACGAATTATTGAATTTATGAACTAAATCGCTTGTTTTTGCTTTTATTATTGATTAATTATGTAGCAGATAAGTCTTTAGTGCCGCCAACAATTATTTTTTTCTATTTTTTTAACTGGCCTTCTCGCCAAAACACCCTACCTGCGATGCACAAATTCACATTTAAAATTGGAAAAGTTACTTTTTTATTGGCAGTGTTGGGCCTACTGGCCTCTTCTTGCGTAAGTTCCACTTGTGGCAACACGCCCAAAAAACGCAAACAAGTTCGCGCCTATAACCGCATCCAGTACCGCTAAGACTTTTGGAATTGCCGGGCTTGCATTAACTTTGGTCTTGCAACCGAGTCACCCCCCGACACTATGACCGATGACAAAATCAGGGCTGTCCTGCATAAATACGTGCCGATCCAAGCCGTCGACCAAGTGATGGCTTGGGTCATTTATTTTAAAATCCACCTCAAAATTACTGCCCGCCGCCGGACATTGCTGGGCAATTACCGCGCACCTTTTGCGGGGGCCGGCCACCGGATTTCGGTCAATGGCGATCTCAATCCTTACGCTTTTCTGCTCACTTTTACGCATGAACTGGCCCATTTGGTCACTTGGGAAAAATTTGGCCAGCGGGTGCTCCCCCATGGCCCCGAATGGAAAACCGAGTTCCAGCAATTGATGCAGCCATTCTTGGCCGGCGGAGTGTTTCCGGCCGACTTGCAGCAGGTCATTGGCCGCTATCTGGCCGATCCGGCCGCCTCGAGTTGCCGGGACCAGCATCTGTCCCGTGCCTTGCGCCGTTATGATCAAGCCTCCCCCACTGTACACTTGGAAGAAATTGCCCCGGCGGGTTTGTTTCGGCTGGAAGATGGGCGCATTTTCCGCAAAGGTGAAAAACTGCGCAAAAACTTCCTTTGCCAAGAACACCGCACTGCGGTCAACTATAAAATCAATGCCCTGATGCCCGTGATTCCCCACTCGGACGAAGAAAATTGCCAATTTACCAACTCTTCCCCCCATGTCAACGCCTGAAAATGTGCTTCACCAGCGCAAAACATTTTGGGCCCGCGCCCAAGAATATTTGGGCGAGTTTGTCTTTGGCGGAATTGATGGCAGTGTTACCACTTTTGCCGTAGTGGCGGGGGCCACGGGGGCCCATTTGGAATCTTCGGTCGTTATCATTTTAGGCTTTGCCAACTTACTGGCCGATGGCTTTTCCATGTCGGTGGGCAGTTACTTATCGGCCAAATCAGAGCGCGAAAATTACGAAAAGCACCGGAAAATAGAATATTGGGAGATCGAAAACATGCCCGAGATCGAGCGGCAAGAAATTAGGGATATTTTTGCCGCCAAGGGTTTTGAAGGGGAATTGTTGGAAAAAATAACCGCCGTGATCACCGCCGACAAAGACCGCTGGGTGGATGTGATGATGAAGGATGAGCTGGAAATGATGCCCAATGCCAAGTTGCCGTTGGCAATGGCCGCCGTGACCTATTTTTCTTTCCTAGTGGTTGGGCTGATTCCGATGTTGCCTTATGTGGCCGACTACGCACTGCGCATGGCCCCATTCAACATGTTTCTGGCTTCCTGCTTGTTGACCACTTTTGCCTTTGCGGGCATTGGCCTGCTCAAGACCTTTGTGACCCAAACCAGCCGCTGGAAGGGAGTTGCCGAAACGGTTCTGCTGGGCACCTCGGCGGCGGCAGTAGCCTATTTTGTGGGGGCTTGGCTCGAGGGCCTATTGCGTTGAGCTTGATTGCACTTAAATTACCGTCATTTTCTCATTCACCATTTGATTTTCCGTTGCCGATGGCTACCCATTCCCCGCAAAAACACTACGAAGTTGCCTTGGTGATGTTGCCCGGAATTGGGGCCATGCTGGCCAAACAACTGGTGAGCTATTGTGGTTCGGCGGAACAGGCGTTCAGGTCGGCCAAGGGCAAACTGCTCAAAATCCCGGGGATCGGTGAAAAACTGGCCGATGCGTTGCTGCACTCGACCGAAACCCTGAAACGGGCCGAGGCCGAACTGGCCAAAGCCGAGCGGAACAACGCCACCCTGCTTTTCTACACCGACGCCGCTTACCCGGCCCGCCTCAAAGAAATCGCCGATGCCCCCGCCCTGCTCTATGCCCAAGGCCCCGCCAACCTCAGCCCCGCCCGGACACTGGCCATTGTGGGCACCCGCAAGGCCACCGAATACGGCCGCCAAGTCACCGAAGAACTAATGGAAGGGCTAAAGAAATATGAGCCGTTGATTGTCAGTGGATTGGCCTACGGCATTGACATTTATGCCCACCGGGCGGCCCTCAAATTTGGCTTGCCCACGGTCGGGGTGCTGGGGAGTGGCCTAGATGTGGTCTATCCGCAGGGGCACCGGGGCACGGCCACCCAAATGCTGGCCGAGGGCGGCCTGCTGACCGAGTATGCCTTTGGCACGCCCCCCGATTCACCGCACTTCCCGAGCCGCAACCGCATCATTGCTGGTTTGGCCGACGCCGTGCTGGTGGTGGAGGCCACCAATACCGGGGGCGCACTCATCACTGCCGACATCGCCGATGGCTACCACCGCGAGGTGTTTGCCGTGCCGGGCAGTTTGTACAACAAAGCCTCCGAAGGTTGCCTCAATTTGATCAAAAACCACAAGGCCCACTTGGTCACCTCCGCAACCGATCTGGCCTACATGATGCAATGGGAAGAAGGCGCAGCGCCCACCAAGGCAAGCCGATTGTCGGAAGCCATCCCCAGCCACTTATCGACCGAGGAGGCCATCGTGCTCAAACTGCTCACCCAACACAAGGGCGGACTGCACCTTGACGACATCGGCTGGCAGTCGCAACTGGGAGTGAGCAAAGCGGCAGTGGTGTTGCTCACCCTCGAGTTTCAGGGACTGGTCAAATCGCTGCCCGGCAAACGTTACGTGCGGGTGTAAGGGCGGGGGCGCTAGCATACTCACTGCCCGACCGACCAAAGCCCAGTGGTGCAAAGTCCGCCTTTGCACCACTGGGCTCGCACTTTGCACCACCGTCCAATCTGTGTAAATCCGACTTAGTACAGTACCCGGAACTTGATCGTATTGGCAATGCTTTTCAGATCAGCGATCACTTCCTTGTCATATTGGCGGGTAATATCGGTGATTACATAGCCGATCGCTTCCTCGGTTTTTAAGTATTGGCCCACGATGTTGATCTGGTGCTTGGCCAACACATTGTTGATCTGAGCCAAGATGCCCGGCACGTTATGGTGAATGTGGATGAGCCGATGGGCGTTTTCCAGCACGGGCAGTTGCAAGTTTGGGAAGTTTACGCTCATGGAAGTATTCCCGGTATTTACGTAGTCAATAATTTTGCCCGGCACATACATAGCGATGTTGTACTGGGCTTCGGTGGTGGACCCGCCGATATGGGGGGTCAAGATCACGTTTTTCAGGCCGCGCAAGGGGGACTCGAAGATTTCTTGGTTGTTTTTGGGCTCACTGGGGAACACATCTACGCCCGCCCCCCGGATTTTGCCATTTTTGAGGTATTCGGCCAGCGCCTCTTGATCCACCACTTCGCCCCGGGCCAAGTTCAAGAAGACCACTCCGTCTTTCATTTCGCGGAAATGCTCACGGCCAATAAAGTGGTGGTTGCTTTTGCGCCCATCAATGTGGACACTGACGATATCGGAAGCGTGGAGCAACTCCTTCATGGTGCGGCATTTGACTGCGTTGCCAATGGCCAACCGATCAATCACATCGTAGAAGCACACCCGCATCCCGAGGGCTTCGGCCACCACCGAGAGCTGGGAGCCAATGTTGCCATAACCGATGATGCCCAGCGTTTTGCCCCGCACTTCGTAGCTATTGGTGGCCGATTTGTCCCATTTGCCCAAGTGCATTCCGGTGAATTTGTCGGGCAGGTTGCGCATAAGCATGATAATTTCGCCGATGGCCAACTCCACCACGCTGCGGGTGTTGCTGTAGGGCGCATTGAACACGGCCACTCCCCGCTCGGCGGCGGCAGCCAAATCGATCTGGTTGGTCCCGATGCTAAATGTACCGATCGCGATGAGCTTGTTGGCCTGCTCTAGCGCCTTCCGGGTCACGGTGGTTTTGGAACGGATGCAAAGAATGGAGACTTCTTTGATCCGCTCGCAGAGTTCGGCCTCGTCCAGGGCCGAGCTGACAATTTCAATGCTGTACCCCTCTTCGCGGAAGATTCGCTCCGCTTCGGCTTGGATATTTTCTAGGATCAATACCGAAATCCGATTTTTGGGATACGAGATGGTCATCGGCAATTTGTTGACATACAGAAATTCATCCAAACTGGGGGTAATATGGTCGGCGTTTTCAGTCACCCGATCACGGGAAACATTTTCGGTGAAGGCATAGAACGTATTGGCCAGCCCTGCCTTGCGAATCTCGTAGTCGGTGTAGCCATCGCCAATGACGTACACCTCACCGGGCAAATTTAGCTGAGTGAGCAAGGTCACTTTGCCGTTGTCGTGGGCCAAGGCAATGCTATCGTGAAAGCCCGTAATATTGCCCTGTTCATCAAAAACAAACTCATTGGCGTATATATTCTCGGGTTTGATGCCATATTCGGTCACGATTGGCTCCACAAACTCGCGGAACCCACTGGAAACGATGAGGATATTGTCAGCATAGGTTTCAAAAAACGATCGGTTGCGCTTTACCGAGTCGGTTACTTTTTCGCGCAAAACCCCGATCAAGGTCTGCAAATGGCTGCGGTTGGCCCGAAGCAGGGCCAACCGCTGGATCAGCGAGTCGCGGAAGGCCAGCTTGCCTTCCATGCCCGCGTTGGTGATGGCCCGGATCTGGCCCACGATCTCGTCTTTGCTCCCATTGCCAGCCAGAGCGATCTCGGCCAGCTCGTCCAAGCCTTCTACTTTGGTGAATGTACTGTCAAAATCTAAGATAAAATATTTGGGGTTCATGAAGTCAAAAATGAAGTGTTTGGCGCAAAGTTAGAGCAAGACGGGGTTTATCCTTGCCCAAAAAAACTAAAAATGTGGTGGGTGTACTTTTGTCCAGTCCCAAACGGCAGCACTGCCAAACAAAAAACTATCTTTGGGCTTTCGTCCATTGGCCGGGGAAACGCTTTCCAACGTGCTGGCGGTTGTCTCCGACGCCAAGCTGCCCGAAGCGCGAGTTCTTTCATTTAGTGATTACCATGCCAACCACCCCCTACCCAAGGAAGGAATCAGCTTGGGCAGGTTGACAAGGGATGTAAATTCTGGCAACAAAGAAATGGACGCTGTGTTGTATGGCAACATGTTTGGCGACTATTGGGAAAAGAGCTCGGAAGCAAATAAGGCCAGCTCGCATCGTTATTTCCTCTGGAACGAGTACAAGAGCCTGGGCGGTGACCCCCTTAAGGTTCCGTTTGAGAAGTTCGATGTTTGGAAGTATATGTT
>JAYUVL010000105.1:0-27685 GCA_043754075.1 Cytophagales bacterium
CAACTGACAGTGGAAAGTGTCGTTGGCGAGGGGAGCACGTTTACGGTGCGGCTGCCGCTCCCATCGGCCCAAATCAAGCGTATGGCCAGTCAAGACCAGATCGTTGGTCCATCCAGCTAGGCCAGTTCCAACTCCCCCACTTCTTCGGCCAGCAACTGGGTGAGGGGAAAGCGGCAAGACTCAACCACTTCGTTGATCGCATCGATGACCTCAAAGAAGGCCCGGAGCTTGTCGGGCGCAATGGTTTCGCGCACTTTTCGGTTAAATTCTTTCACTACCTTGCGGGATACTTCGCGCTTGAGCCGTCCTTCATCGGTCAAGCATATCATCACTTTGCGCTTATCTTTGTCATCTGGCTTGCGGTAGATCATGCCTTCCTCCTCCATGTTCTTGAGGATCCGGCTCAAGCTCCTGGCTTCCATGCCCATCAGCGGGGCTATTTTGGTGGCGGGCGTGCCGTTTTCCTTGTCAATATTGAGCAGCACAAAACCATTGGAGTGGGTAATGCCGTGCTCGGCCCCCAAGACATTGTACATCTTGGCAATGGAGAGCCACGCCGCTTTCACGCTAAAATCAACCGATTCTTTCTTCTTGTCCATGTGTAGCTCGCTTCCCAACGCTGGGCCAGAAAATGGCCCAGGCGTACTTAACAATGTCCAAAATTACAAAACTTATTATGCTTGCATACCAATTTGGCCAGATTTTTTTTGTCCCAAAAATCTTTGGCCAAACCTGCCGATCTTTTTGCCCGTATGTGGGCTTAGACAGTTTCTCCTTTTATCAACCTAAAAATGAATGCTCATGACAAAAAGCTACCTTTTGCTCCTTTGTGGTTTGCTCACCGCCCAATTGGGTTGGGGCCAAACCGCCCAGAAAATTATCGATTCCAAAATTGAGCGGGCCACGGTGTTCCTCAAAGGCGCGCAGATTGCCCGCACGAGCAAGACCGCCATCCCAGCCGGGCGCACCGAACTGGTTTTCAAGGGCATATCGCCCAACCTCAATGCCCAGAGCTTGCAAGTCAAGGCCGAGGGGAAGTTTACCGTCTTATCGGTGGTGCACCAGATGAACTACCTCCAGCGGCAAAACGACCGCGAAGAGATTGCCCGGCTGGAGAGCCGCCGGCAGCCCCTCCGCGACCGCCGGGAGCAGGAACTGGACGTGATGAAAGTGTATGTGGAGGAAGAAACACTCCTAGGCAAAAACCAAGAAGTAAAAGGTTACGACAATAGCCTGAAAGTGTTGGAACTGAAAGAAATGGCCGACTTCCACCGGGCAAGGCGGCTGGAAGTGAAGGCCAAGCAACTCGAGATCACCCGGAGCGTGCGGCAAATCGACTCGAGCCTGCAAAGGATCGACGCCCAACTGAAAGCCCTCAACAGCCCGCGTGACGGATCGACGAGCGAGGTGCTCGTCACGGTGTTGGCCAAAGAGGCCACCGCAGGGGAGTTTGTGTTGAGTTATTTTGTCCAAGATGCAGGCTGGTACCCCACGTATGACCTGCGGGTGGAATCCATTGCCAAGCCCCTCGAGCTGGCCTACAAAGCCAACGTGCAACAAAGTTCGGGCGAGGACTGGCAAGAAATCCGGCTCACCCTGTCCAATGGCACCCCCAACCAAAGTGGGGTAAAGCCCGAGCTAAGGCCGTGGTATTTGGGCTACAACCAAAGCACTGGTTTGGGGGGCACGGTCACGTACGGCAACCCGAGTACCAGTTTCACCCAAGTGAGGGGCAAAGTGTTGGAGAATGAAGAAAACACCCCCTTGCCAGGGGTCAGCATTGCGGTCAAAGGCACTTCTGTGGGCACAGCGACCGATGCCAACGGCAACTATTCCCTCTCCCTGCCCACCGGTGCCCGCGAACTGGTGTTCAGTTATGTGGGTTTTGTTACCCAAACGATCCCGATCAACTCCTCACCGATGATCAACGTTTCCCTGGCCCCAGATATTAGATCGCTTTCCGAGGTAGTGGTCACTGCCTACGGTATCAGTGGTGGGGATAACAGCACGGGCCGCGGTGACCGTGATTATCAGCGCAAGCAAAAAACCACGGTTCCCATTGAAGTGGCCGAAGTGGAAGGCCAGACCAGCATTTCGTTTGAGATCGCCACGCCCTACACCATCCCGACCGATGGCAAGAACTACGCGGTGGAGATCAAGGAGATCGAGCTGCCCGCCACTTACCAGCATTACTGCGTGCCCAAGCTGGATCTGGGCGTGTTCATGGCTGCCCAAGTCACGGGCTGGGAAGCCTATAACCTGATGGAGGGGGAAGCCAACCTGTTTTTTGAAGGGACCTACCTTGGCAAAACCGTATTGGACACCCGCAACCTGAACGATACGCTAAACATCTCGCTCGGGCGCGACAAGAGCATCATCGTGAGCCGAACCAAGCTCAAGAATTTTGGCAAACGCCAGTTCATCGGGAGCGACCGGAGCGAAGAGCGGGGGTGGGAAATCAGCCTGCGCAACACCAAGCGCCAGCGCGTAAACTTGATTTTGGAAGACCAGTTTCCCGTATCCACCAACAAGGCCATTACCGTAGAACGACTAGAGGCCAAAGAAGCCGAAGAGGAAGGTGCCACCGGCAAACTCACATGGAAACTTCAGCTTGAGCCCGCACGAGAGAAAAAAATCAGCTTCAAATATTTGGTCAAGTATCCCAAATCGGGCACTATTGAGGTCGACTGAAAGGTCTCTGAAAGGTCGACTGAAATGACCAACGGAAAGCGGGCCAGGGGCAGGCCGCACAAAAATTTCCCCAAACGATCCTTATTCAAGAAAAAATGCCTAAAATGCCCCACAATTTCCAGTGACCAGAGAATTGGTCAACTTGCCACCGTTCACTAGTAAATTGGAGCTAGCAATTTTTTGTAACTCAACTAAAAAAACAACATGGATATCGGAATTATTGTATTTATTGTACTTGCGGCCTTTCTGCTGTTTAGTTTTGCTTTTACTGTTCAGCAGGGCACCGTTGCCGTCGTTACCCGTTTGGGGAGCTACGCCCGCATGGCCCGCCCGGGGCTGAACTTTAAAATTCCCGTCTTGGAGAAGGTATTTCGCAAAATCCCCGTCCAGAACCGTTCCACTGAACTGGCGTTTCAAGCCACGACCAACGACCAAGCCAATGTGCACTTTACGGCCATGCTGCTCTATGCCGTACTAGACGATGCCGAAGAGACCATCAAAAAGGTAGCTTTTAAATTTGTGGATGACCGGAATTTTATGCAGGCCCTTGTCCGCTCGGTCGAAGGTTCAGTCCGGGCTTTTGTGGCCACCAAACGGCAGGCCCAGGTGCTGACCCTGCGCCGCGAAATCGTGGAGGAAGTCAAAATCCACTTGGACGTAACCCTCGAGGAATGGGGCTACCACCTCATTGATTTGCAGGTGAACGACATCACCTTTGACCAGACCGTGATGGACAGCATGGCCAAGGTGGTGGCTTCCAACAACCTCAAGGCCGCCGCCGAAAACGAGGGCCAAGCCCTGTTGATCACCAAGACCAAAGGGGCCGAAGCGGAGGGAAATGCCATCAAGATAGCGGCCGAGGCCGAGCGCGAAGCCGCCAAAATGCGTGGGCAAGCCGTGGCCCTCTTCCGCGAGGAAGTGGCCAAGGGCATGAAACAGGCCGCCATGGAAATGAAAGATGCCAACATGGATTCTTCCATCATCTTGTTCTCGATGTGGACCGAAGCCATCAAGAATTTTAGCGAACATGGCAAGGGTAACGTTATTTTCTTGGACGGATCCGTCGATGGAATGCAAAAAACCCTGAAAGAAATGATGGCCCTCAACCAATTTGAATCAGGCCAAAAACCCAACTTCAGATAGTGCCACCCAAAACTCAAACGCCACTTCATCACGAGGTGGCGTTTTTTTGTTTTACACGGCCGATGGTTTTCTTTCTTATGAACCAAATTGCAACTTTCGTCGCTGTGGAGTCCTATGTCCCCAACCAAACCCAATTCCCACGAAACAAGCCCCATCGGTGCTGTACTTGCTAGCGGCGGCCATTTGTCTAGCCACCAAGGCCCATCCAGTCCCAAACTTAGTGGCCAATCCGAGCTTTGAGGAGTGGCGATCCGGGGCATCTCCCAAGCACCTGCGGGTGGGGCAAGTGATGGCAGACTAATCGAGAATCGTGGCGGGCGAGATCGGCTGCCTTCACCCCCGGATGCCGCACCTCAGGCCAGACCGCAACCGAGCCGTTTGCACCCCAAGTGGGGAGCCACCCAGCCCCTGCTGCCCAAAACCACCCACCAATAGCGTCGGCGCAACCACCTCAAAGCGGGGGCACCCGTACTCAGCCAAGCCAACTGCCCTACCCAAACCACCTGTCGAGTGGGGCAGTTGATTGTTTGGCTCTGCCACTACTCGATCACAATCTGCTGCTTCTCTACCCTATCTTCGTAAACAATGTGGAGAAAATATACTCCGGCGGGCAGGCCCTGGGTATCCAGCACCACTTCCCGCACGGGGCCCTTTTTCATCAACTCGACCAGTTCCACCACCCGCACCACTTGCCCAAAACGGTTATAAACTTGGATCCGGCTGGGGCGGCAAGGGTCGGGCGGCGGTGCTACCCGTCCTGGTTCTACTTCTTCAAACCCGACCACCAACCGCCCCGAACTGGGGTTGGGGTAGGTCACCAGCGGCCGAAGGCAGGGGTCGGTGCAATCCTTGGGGTAAAACGTGAGGTTGAATGACGCGCTCGGGCAGCTCGGAAAGTTGGGGTGGGTTACCTGTACCTGCACGATCAGCGGGGCAGTGGTACTCTGGATGTTCACGGTGAGTGCCTGAGAGAAGGCGTTGTAAATAGCAGTGCCCACTCCCGATACGACGGTGACAGCGTAGTTGTAAGGCTGGGCCAGGGCCACAAAACTGTACGATGAATTAGGGCACAGTTCAATACCAGGGGTGTAGCCCTGGAAGTCGAGAGGGGGCAGGGGCGGGCCCACTACTACGTCCCGCCGCAGCCGGATGGGGTTGCCGCCGCAGGGGCTGGGCCAGGTGGACTCCACCCAGCCGGGGCCATTGCCCACCTGTACCACTGTGGCCGAGTTGCCGTTGCTGGTCACTTGCAGGTTGGGGCTGGCCGTCCAGGTGGGCGGGTTGGGCAGTTGAGGATTGGGGATGGCAAATGTGCCCGGCCCGTTGCCCACGCATACCACTGTCGGGCCGGTCATGCCTGTTGTGCCCGCCAAAGCGCGGCGCAGGGCGTTGGCTGCGTTTACCCGGCCGTAGCCCATCTCCTCGTGCCAAGTGCCATTGGGCCGGCCGGCCGTGGTCTGGTAACCGGGCCAGCTCCTGTCCAGCCCCACCTTGTCGCAGGTGAGCTCGATCAGGTCGCGCACCTGCTGCTGGGTCAGGTTGGGGTTTACCGACAGCAACAGGGCCGCGATGCCCGCCACCTGCGGGGCGGCAAAGGAAGTACCGGGCTGGGCCACAAAGTCACCACCAGGGTTGTAACCATCCACTCCCGTCCGGTCGGTACCAAAAATGCCCACCCCCGGGGCCACTACGTCCAGGTCGGTGCCGTAATTGGAAAAGTCGGCCCTTTTGTCTTGGTTGTCGGTGGCCCCCACCGACATTACCCCCGGCAGGTTGCTTGGGTATTCAACCGTTGAGTCAAAATCATTCCCGGTAATTATCACCACTACACACCCCAAGGGTCCGTTGGGCCGGGGGCGGCCCTGTGTAATGGCGGCCCCGATGGCCGCATCAAGCACATTGGCAGGGCTGCCACCGCTCCAAGACATCAAGATCACGTCACTCCGGTTTTGTTGCCAGGCCCAATTAAAGGCAACTGCCATATTCGCCAAAGTTACTGGTAAATCATCTGGGGCGAACCGAATAGGTACGATCCGGCAATTGTAGGCCACCCCGGCCGCCCCCAGGTTGTTGTTGCCAACGGCGGCGGCCACCCCGGCCACCAGGGTTTCGTGGTTGCCAGTTGCATCACCGTTATTGTTCTGCCCCAGCACATCAAATCCATTGAGGATATTGGCGGCCAAGTCGGGGTGGGCGCGGTCCACCCCATTGCCCAGCACGGCAATGCGCACGGCGGGGCAGCCCGTGTTGATGGCCCAGGCCTCGTCGGCGTCGATGTCGGCGTCGGGCAGGCCCCGGTTTTGGCCGGTGTTGCGCAGGTGCCAAGCCTCGCCCAGTCGAGGGTCGTTGGGCCAGAAGGTCGCGTTGTTGGGCTTCACGAACATGAGCCAATTGGGCTCGGCAAAGGCCACCAGCCCCGATTCGTGCAGCCGGTTGGCCGCCTCCAGGGCATTGGTTCCGCCCGTCGGGGCCAGGCGGAACACCAGGGTGGCCGAGTCGTAGGCCAGCGGGCGCTCCAGGGCCAGTCCTAACTCCCTGGCCAGGGCCAGTAGCTGGGACTGGCTCTTACCGGGCAGGGGACGCACCAATACCTCGTCCAGCCAGGCGCAGGTGGGCCGTTGGGCCTTGGCCCCCCGGAGGGCTAGTACGGGGCTTACCGACCGGGCCCCTGGGAGGGCCTGACGCATTTCTAGGGCAAAGGCCCGGGCATCGCGCACCTGAGCGGTATCGTAGGTCAGGAAAACCGTGCCCAAGTGGGGATTCACCTCGCTGGCCGCGAGCACCCGTGCGTCGGCCCGCAGCGAAGCGAGGGCACGGCCAGTAGGATCACCTTCCGGCAGGCGGACGACCAATTGGTTGCCGTGGGGCTGGTAAAACTGGCGGCGGCCTTGGTAATAGCTGTAGAAATCTTGGCCATAGGACGTGAGGTGCAGGGCCAGAGCGGCCAGCACCAAGCATGACTGTTTCATGGGGTTACTTGGGGAAACGGTTGGACAAAAGGGAGGAACTTACTCTATCTGATACACAATGGTGGGACGCCCCGGCAGCTTGGGCACCACGGCAAAGTAATCAAGCAAGGGAATGTCACCAGGGTGCATGCCACGGCCAAACACCAAGCGATAATAAACCTTATCGCAGCGGAGCGACAGCGACTGCTCAACAAAGCGATTTCCATTGGTCACTTTTTGCCCGGCGATAACTGTGTAGCGGTCAAAATCCACCGCTTTCAGGGCTTCTGGGTCGCAGGTTGCCCAGCGGGCCAGTTCCTCCCGGCTGTTAATTACGTATTCAGTGACATCGGTCGCCGAGCCCACCCCCGCGACAACATACGATCGCTGGTCAAGGGTGGACCTGTCCCAATTCAATATCCGGCACTTGCTCCGCAAGGTGGCGGTCAACTCTTGGTTCAGGGGGATTTCCACTTCGGGGCAGTCGCGCCCGCAGCCAAAGCCCATGGCCAGCAGGCAGGTGGTGGTGAGTAGGGTGGTGAATATCCGGTTCATGTTTTTTGAGTTGAATATAAAGCAAATGTAAAACCTTTCTGGCAATAAAACAAGAGGAAAAACAAATTTTTTTGGAAAAATGGGGGGGGAATTTTGACGTATTTGTACCTAAACAATAATTGGCTGTTAACTAAATCATTATCAGGCGATTGTATAAGGTTGGTCGGGCCTGAATGCCAGTTGGCTGGCCATTAGCTAAGGGGGATTCAGGCTGTACCGGGTGGTTTTATGGGCAATGTTCGCGCCCGGCTGGTAAAACTGGCGGCGGCTCTGGTAATAGCTGTAGAAATCTTGGCCATAGGCCATTAGGTGCAGGGCCAAGAAGGCCAGCACCAAGCAGAACTGTTTCATGGATTAGAAGGGAAAACGGGTGGGCAATAACGAAGCGGGTGATTTACTCTATCTCATACACAATGGTGGGCCGTCCCGGCAACTTGGGCACCACCGCAAAATAATCCAACAAGGGGATGTCATTGGGATGTATTCGGCTAAACACCAGATGGTAGTGAACCTTATCGCAGCGGAGCCACAGCGATTGGTCAACAAAACGATTCCCGATAGTAGTTTTTTGACCATAAATGATGGTAGAAGTCCACTGCGTCCATGGCCTATGGATCGCAGGCGGCCCAGCGGGCCAGTTCTTCCCGGCTGTTGATCACATATTCAGTGGCATTGGCGGCAGCCAACCGATTGGGGGGCGTGCCCCCAATCGGCGATCGTTGAATATCCCAATAAAGTGGCATATTTGCTTTTTCTTAACCCAACTTTTCAGGCTTCTGATATGACCGATTATTTACGCGGATTGTTTGGCATTTTGGCCCTACTGGGCGTAGCTTACCTTTTTTCGCTCAACCGCCGGGCCATCGACTGGAGATTGGTGTTCACGGGCGTGGCCTTGCAAGCGGTTTTTGGCCTGCTGGTGATCAAAGTAGCCTTTGTGGCCGATATTTTCAATACCATCAGTCGCGGCTTTGTCATCTTTTTGGATTTTTCGCGGGCCGGGGCCAATTTCCTCTTCGCTGATCTGGCCCTACCCGACGGCCCCAAATCAATGGGCGTGGTCTTCGCTTTCCAGATTTTGCCCACCGTCATTTTCTTTTCCACGGTGTCAGCCGGGCTTTATTACCTGGGCGTGCTCCAAAAAATAGTTTACGGGATTGCCTGGGTCATGGCCCGCACCATGCGGCTCTCCGGGGCCGAGAGCCTCTCGGCCGCCGGCAACATTTTTTTGGGCCAGACCGAAGCCCCGCTTTTGGTGCGGCCCTTCATTGCCCGCATGACCTACTCCGAGCTCATGTGCCTCATGACCGGGGGCATGGCCACCATTGCGGGGGGGGTGTTGGCCGCCTATGTGGCTTTTTTGGGTGGTGTAGACCCAGTACAAAGATCCATTTACGCCGCGCACCTGCTCAGCGCGTCCATCATGAACGCCCCGGCCGGCATTGTGTTTGCCAAAATGCTGGTGCCCGAAACCGAGTTTGACAAAGTGGACACCCAGCTCAAGGTCAACAAGGAAAGCCTCGGGGTCAACTTGATCGACGCCATGTCCATCGGAGCGGGCGACGGCCTGAAACTGGCCCTCAACATTGGGGGGATGCTGCTGGCCTTTATTGCCATCATTGCCATGCTCAACTACTTGCTCAAAGACGTAGTGGGCGAGTTGCTCAACCTCAACGAACTCATCGTTTCCAGCACCAACGGCCAGTTCAAGGGCCTGTCGCTCGAGTACCTGCTGGGCCAACTGTTCCGGCTGGTGGCCTTCGCCATCGGGGTAGATTGGCAGGACACCTTGCAAGTGGGCAGCTTGCTGGGCCAAAAAACAGCCATCAACGAATTTGTGGCCTATTTGGATTTGGCCAAAATGAAAGCTGAGGGCACTATAAACAGCAAATCCATCTTGATTTCCACCTTTGCCCTCTGCGGGTTCTCTAATTTCAGCTCCATTGCCATTCAGATCGGGGGGATTGGCAGCATGGCCCCCAACCAGCAGGGCAACCTCTCCAAGTTGGGGTTCCGGGCGCTCTTGGGGGCCAGCATGGCTTGTTTGATGACGGCCGCCGTGGCTGGGGCCATTGCCGGGTAGATTGACCCTTTTGTCGGGCAGGAACAACCGTCACTTTAGCCCCCAGCATGAGCTACCAACGCCCAAACTGACGTTAACCAAGCACCTACCGTAATAGGTGGGCAGGGAAGAAAAAATTTCTACCCCCAATTTTGTCAATTCCAATACATTAAGTAGCTTTCCTTTTTTATTATTGTTTCCCTTTAACTTTATTACTCATGTCTAAAAACTACTTTGCTAAAGCAAAATGGCGAACGTTCTGCCTTACTTTGCTTTTTACGCTGACCTTGACGGCAGCCTTCGCCCAGAAAAAAGTAACGGGCAAAGTAACCGACGGGGACAGTGGGGCCGAGCTGCCCGGCGTGGCAGTGCAAGTGAAAGGCACCGCCAAGGGCACCATTACTGACGCTGACGGCAAATACGTGCTGGAAGTGGCCGATGGGGCTATCCTAGTGTTCTCGAGTGTGGGCTTCACCACCCAAGAAGTCGCCGTGGGCAGCAACTCGGTCATTGATGTCAAACTGGCCGTTGATGTGCGCACCCTGAACGAGATTGTGGTGACTGGCTACGGATCGCAGTCCAAGCGGGATGTAACCGGGGCCGTGGCCACGGTGGACTCTAAGCAATTGCTGTCCGTTCCAGCCGCCAACGTGGGCCAGGCCATGCAGGGCCGCATCGCGGGGGTGAACGTGAGCAATGACAATTCCCCCGGGGGCGGCGTTATGGTGCGGATCCGTGGTTTCGGTACCATCGGCGACAACTCCCCCCTATATGTTATCGACGGCGTGCCAACCAAGGGCAACTTGGCTTCGCTGAACTTGAACGACATTGAAACCATGCAGGTGTTGAAAGATGCCTCAGCGGCTTCCATCTACGGGGCGCGGGCTGGCAATGGGGTGGTGATCATCACCACCAAGAAAGGCAAAGCGGGCAAGCCCAAGTTTACTTACGACATGTACTACGGCTCCCAAAGTGCGTGGAAATTCTTGGATCTGATCACCAACAGCCAAGACTACGCCAACCTCGTGTGGCAATCGCGCCGCAATGCCGGGCAAGTAGGGGCCAATGGCAATCCCAACCACGCCCAGTTTGGCAACGGGGCCAACCCCGTTTTGCCCGATTATTTGCTCCCTGCCGGAGCGAGCGAGGGTGATCCGCGCGTGGCCCGCGATGCCAGCGGCAATTTTATCAACTACAACAACAACCCCAACACCAACCCGGCTGCCCGGTTCTTGATTACCAGGACCAACAAAGAGGGCACCGACTGGCAACGGGAAATTTTTGACGCGGCCCCGATTCAGAACCACCAACTGGGGGTTTCGGGAGGCAATGAAATGGCCCGCTATGCCATGTCGGTCAACTATTTTAACCAACAGGGGATCATGAAATACACCAGCTACCAGCGTTACTCGGTCCGGGCCAATACCGAGTTCAACGTCAGCAAGAAACTGCGGGTGGGGGAAAACTTCCAGTTTGCCTACGGTGAGCGCATTGGCCAGCCCAACGGCAACAACAACGAGAGCAACCCGATCAACTTTGCTTACCGGATCCAGCCCATCATCCCGGTATATGACGTGACGGGCTATTTTGCCGGCACTTCGGGCACCGATTTGGACAACTCCCGCAATCCGGTGGCCGACCTGTGGCGCAACAAAGACAACAAGAACATTGAACTGCGCTTCTTTGGCAGCACCTATGCCGAATTTGACATTTTGCCCAATTTGACGGCCCGCACCCAGTTTGGGATTGACTACAACAACCAAAACCTGCGGAACTTCCGGGCCAACGACATTGAGTCGGCCGAGCAGGCATTGGTGAACTCCCTGCGGACTTCCAACAGCTACGATTTCTCTTGGACTTGGTACAATACTTTGACCTACAACAAGACCTTTGGCGATCACCGGTTCAATGTGATTTTGGGCACCGAATCCATCAAAACCTACGGGGAATCTTTCTTTGCCCAACGCCAGCGCTTTGCCGTGGACGACTTGGCCAACCGCTTCCTGGATGCGGGCAGTTCCGGCCAGATCAACGGTGGCGGTGTGCTGGTAGATTGGCGCTTGGCCTCCGAATTTGGCCGGGTCAGCTATGCTTTCAAGGACAAATACCTGCTGGATGCGACCGTGCGCCGCGACCGTTCATCGCGCTTTTCGGCAGCCAACCGGGTAGCCATTTTCCCGGCTTTGAGTGCTGGCTGGCGCTTAACCGAAGAAACATTCGCCAAAAATATTTCTTGGCTGAACGATGCCAAAATCCGGGCAGGCTATGGCCAAACGGGCAACCAAGAAATCGGGGACTACAATTTTGCCACTATTTTCGGGAGCTTGCTCGAGTCTTCGTATTATGATCTGCGCGGGTCGCGCACCTCGGCTCTGCAAGGCTACGAAATTGGCCAGTTTGGCAACGCCAACGCCAAGTGGGAAACCACTACTTCGGTCAACGTGGGTTTTGATGCCACCGTATTCAAAAACTTTGACGTGTCGTTTGATTGGTTCCAACGCCGCACCAGTGATATGCTCTTCCCCGTAGAAGTGCAGTTCACTCAGGGCGTGGCTGCCAACCCGTTCCAAAACATTGGCCAAATGACCAACAAGGGCGTGGAAATGGCCTTGAACTACCGGGGCAAGATCAGCGATGACTTCACCATCAACGTGGGGGGGAACTTTTCCACCTACAGAAACAACGTGGACCGGACAACGGGCGATCCTAGAACACAGTTCTTTGGCTTCACCACCCGCCTGCCACCCGCCACTGTGACCCAACAAGGTTTCCCCTTGTCCTCTTTCTTTGGCTACACCATTGATGGCATCCTTCAGACCCAAGAGGAGGCCAATGCTCACGCAGTACAATTCGGCGGCGGGGCCAACAACCGCCCCGGCCAGTTCAGGTTCCGCGACGTGAACGGCGACGGCGTGATCAATGCCAGCGACCGGACGATCATCGGCAGCCCACACCCCAAGTTTACTTATGGAATCAACTTGGACATGCGCTACAAGAATTTCGGGCTCACCATTTTTGGTTCCGGCGTATCGGGCAACCAGATCTTCAACTATACCCGCTATTGGACCGACTTCCCCACCTTTGGCGGCAACCGGAGCACCCGGATGCTCAACCAGTCATGGGAGCCCGGCAAAACTGATGCACTGTTGCCCCAGTTGCGCTCCAATGACAACATTAGCTCCAACCCCTCGACTTATTACTTAGAAAAAGGTGGGTTCCTCCGCTTGCGCAATGTGCAGTTTTCGTATGCCTTCCCCAAAACGCTTTTGCAACGGGCCAAGATAGAAAACCTGACCGCTTATGTACAATTGCAAAACTGGTTTACGTTCACCAAATACACTGGCTTGGATCCGGAGATCAACCTGCGCTCTTCGAGTGCCGCCAACCAAGACCGCCAGATCGGGATGGACGAAGGGGCTTACCCTGCTTCGCGTTCCATTTTGGTGGGGGTAAATCTTAGCTTTTAACCTGACAAATTTTTCACCATCTATATTACTCATTGTTTCATAAAACATGAAAAAGGTATTTTCAATCCTGTTGACCGTGTTCTTCTTAGTGGGCGTTTCCACTTCGTGCAAGAACGATTTTCTGGAAGTGGTCCCCAAAACTGGCCTGAGCGAAGCCACCTTGTCCAACAAAGCCGGCGTGGCCTATTTGCTCATTGCTGCGTATTCGCTCATGGACGGGGTACAAACCAACGTAGGCTCGCCCAGCTCCGACTGGCAAGGGTCGGGCGACAACTGGGTCTATGGCGAAGTAAACGCCGATAATGCCTATAAAGGCTCCATCTCGGGCGACCAGCCTGAAATCTCGTTTATCGAGCAAAAGCAGATCCTGCCCGACAACACCCACTTCCGGGGCAAGTGGCGGGCGGTCTATGATGGCGTGGCCCGTGCGAACGACGTGATCCAGATGGTGGGCAAGGTAAGTGACATGACCGAAGCCGAAAAAACTGTGGCCATCGCCCAAGCTCGCTTCTTGCGCGGCCATTACCACTTTGAAGCCAAAAAAATGTGGAACATGGCCCCCTACATCGACGACAAAACCTACAATTCCGCCGATGCCAACAGCACCAAAGTGCCCAACGACAAGGACATTTGGTCAAATATTGTGGACGATCTCAAGTTTGGCTACGACAACCTGCCCGTCCGGTGGGCTGGGGAGCCAGGCCGCGCCACCAAATGGGCCGCTGGGGCCATGCTGGGCAAGGCACTGATGTTCCAAAAGAAATTTGCCGAGGCCAAAGTCCTCTTCGATGCCATTGTGGCCAGTGGGCAATATCGCCTCATGGAGCGCTACCACGATAATTTCCGGGCAGCGACCAACAACAACGCCGAGTCGATTCTGGAGGTCCAATTTTCGGTCAATGATGGGGCAGCTATCTCCAACAACGGCAACCGGGGCGCAACCCTCAACTATCCGTATGGCGGTTTCACCACTTGCTGTGGATTTTATCAACCGACCCAAAACTTGGTCAATGCGTTTAAAACCGACAACAGCGGCCTGCCGTTGTTGGATGATTTCAACACTGGGGCCGACGTGACCAACACCACGTTGACCAACATTGATCCACGCTTGGACTGGACCGTGGGGCGCATCGGAATTCAATACTTGGACTGGGGCTTGATGAACGCCACCTACGTGCGCGACCAATCTTATTCCGGGCCGTATTCACCCAAGAAAAACGTGCCCTACGCCGCTGATATTTCGGCGGGCTGGACGGGCAACGGCAACAACCCCCGCTTCAATGCCAACAACTACCGCATGATCCGCTACGCGCACGTGCTCCTGATGCTGGCCGAGTGCGAAGTGGAGATTGGGAGCTTGGATCGCGCCCGCACTCTGGTGAACCAAGTACGGGCCCGGGCCGCCAACCCGGCCGGTTTTGTGGCTCAGCCCGCTGGCCAGACCCAGCCCAGCTACCGGATCGGCACTTACGATGCCCCCTGGACCGACAAGGCCACTGCCACCAAGGCGGTCCGTTTTGAAACCCGCCTAGAACTGGCCATGGAAGGCCACCGGTTCTTTGATTTGGTGCGTTGGGGCATTGCGGCTCCCACTTTAAACACCTACTACATCGTGGAAGGAACCAAGCGGGCCTATTTGCGCGGGGTACAGTTCACGGCCAATAAGCATGAATATTTCCCCCTCCCCCTCCAAGAGATTTTGAACAGCGCATTGAACGGTGCGCCTACTTTGAAACAAAATCCGGGATACTAAGGGTGGGGCGGGCCCATTGCTAAAATTTGTTGGTAAATCAAGAGCGGCAGCATTCGTGTTGCCGCTCTCGATTTATACTGAAAAATAAGTGGTTTAAAAAATTTTGGTTTTACAAATTATTCAAAATCAAGGGAATCAATCCTATAAATTGTTCAAATCACTTTAATCCTATTATATGCCAATCGCCTTGACTTTTCTGGCTAAAATCAGCCGTTTATTCAAGAAACACTTCTTGGATTTAGCCCAACGACCCTCTTGACGGCAGCATCACTCACTGATTGAAAACACAAGTAGCATGATCCTTACGCTTGCAACACTGGCGGCGCTGGCCGGGCTGGCCCTCGTCGGTTTTTACTGGTGGGCGGGCCGGGGCACCTTGCCCACCGGGGCCAAACATGGGCTGGCCGTCGGGCAGGCAGTGCCCAGCCCGGCAGCGACCGCGCCCGGAAGCTACATGGTAGTCACCTATAACCTCGGCTATCTGTCCGGGCTGGCCAACAACCGGCCCGTTCGGCGCGAACCCGCCGCATTTGCCGCGCATTTGGCCCAAGTGCGGTCAGCTTGGCAGACCCTCAGCCCCGATCTGATCTGCTACCAAGAGATCGACTATGGCTCGGCCCGATCCTTTGGGGTGGACCAATCGGCCGCGCTGGCCCAAGGCTACTATGCCTACCGGGCCGATGCCGTCAACTGGGACAAGCGATACGTGCCCTTTCCCTACTGGCCGCCCAATGTCCATTTTGGCCGGGTGCTATCGGGCCAAAGCTTGCACAGCCGCTTCCCTGTCCGGCTGCTGGAGCGCGTGGTGTTCCCCATGCCCACCGAGCGCTCTTTCTTTTATCGCCGGTTTTACACCGAGCGTTTGGCCCAAGTGTGCGCAGTGCAGTTGCCCGAGGGCGAGATCATGGTGATCAACCTCCACTTGGAGGCTTACATTGCCCCGGCCCGGATCGCGCAGATCAAAATGGTGGAGCAGTTGTACTTGGCCTATCGCCCACTGGGCCCGGTCATCATTGCGGGGGATTTTAACGTAGCGGCTTCTGTGCCCGCTATGGATGCCCAAGACCTGCTGGGGCAGCTGCTCACGTGGCCCGGGCTGGCGTGCGCGATTCCCCCGGGCGAATGGGGCATGGCCCAACACTTGACTTTCCCGAGCAATGCTCCCGTTGAACAAATCGATTTTATTTTTTATGACTCCACCCGCATCATCAACCAAGCCAGCGGCACCTCGCCACTGGCCGGCACCGCATCGGACCACCGCCCGGTTTGGCTCCAATTCAGCTTTAGGTAGATGGAACTGGTTTGGGCGAAGCGCATTGTTTGCAACCGATCTGGAAAATAAAACACTTGATAACCAAAGCATTTACCCCTTCCCCAAACCTTTGTGGTTTAGTAAAGGTAGATAAAAATACAGTTGTTTTCACTACAAATACTCAACTCAATCAACAAACCTCTTGGTGCGGTTGCGCCAAAAAAAGGGCAGCCTGCAACGCCTCGGGCACGGACCCACACCAATTATCCAGAATATTTTAGTTGGCCTTTGACCTCCCTTTTTAGTAAAAACAGCAATAATTTTGCTTATTTGCCCCAAATTGCGAGCGATAGGCTATACCTTCCACAATACTATGCGACAATACAGAACAGTGTCTGAACTGGATCAACTCAAAAGGTTTGAAAAAATCAGGACCGAGATCTATCTGGACTCCGTTGAGGCTTCCAAAGCAGTGGCCCAAGAAATTGCGGCACTCATCAAAATCAAGCAACAGAAGGGCGAAGTGGCCGTATTGGGCTTGGCCACAGGCTCCTCCCCCACCCGCTTGTATGGCGAGCTGGTGCGCATGCACCGGGAAGAGGGCTTGAGCTTTTCGAACGTGATCACGTTCAATTTGGACGAATATTTCCCCATGCCGCCCAATTCGCTCCAGAGCTATGTGCGGTTCATGAACGAATATTTGTTTGATCACATTGATATCCCCAAGGCAAACATTCACATTCCCGATGGCACCATCCCGGTGGAAAAAGTGGCCCGCTATTGTTTTGACTATGATCGCCAAATCGCCGAAGTGGGTGGCATTGACATCCAAGTGCTGGGGATTGGACGCACGGGCCACATTGGCTTCAACGAGCCCGGCTCTTCCAAAGAATCGTCCACTAGGCTCATCACCCTCGACCACTTGACCAGGGTGGACGCGGCCAGCGACTTTTATGGCGAAGAAAATGTGCCTCGTCGCGCCGTGACCATGGGTGTGGGCACGATCATGAAAGCCCGTAAAATCATCCTCATGGCCTGGGGCGAGGGCAAAGCCAAAATGATCAAGGCGACAGTGGAAGGCCCGATCACCGACCTGATCCCCTCCACTTTTTTGCAGGCCCACCCCAACTCGACCATTGTGCTGGACGAAGCCGCCTCGGCGCAACTCACCTGCATCAAGACCCCGTGGCTGGTCGGCCCCTGCAAATGGGACAAAAACCTGATCCGCAAAGCGGTGATCTGGCTGTGCCAAGTGGTGAACAAACCCATCCTGAAATTGACCGACAACGACTACAACGAGCACGGCATGGCCGATTTGGTCACTGAGCACGGCCCGGCCTATAACATCAACATCGACGTGTTCAATAAGCTCCAGCACACCATTTCGGGCTGGCCAGGGGGCAAACCAAACGCGGATGATAGCCACCGCCCCGAGCGATCCAAACCATTCCCCAAGCGGGTGATTATTTTCAGCCCCCACCCCGACGACGACGTGATCTCGATGGGAGGCACGCTGAGCCGACTGGTGGAGCAGGGCCACCAAGTTCACGTGGCCTATCAAACTTCGGGCAACATTGCCGTGTTTGATGACGATGCCCTCCGCTTTGCCGATTTCGTCAAGGACATGGGGGGAATGGCAGGGCTAAAGCCCGAAGAGGCCAATGCCTGGTTCACCAATGTGGTCAATTCGGTCAAAAATAAACAGCCCGGCGATGTTGATTCGGCCGACGTGCAACACATCAAGGGCATGATCCGCCGGGGCGAGGCCAAAGCTGCCTGCCGCTATTGTGGTGTGCCCGACGAAAATATGCACTTTCTGGACATGCCGTTCTACGAAACTGGCCGGGTGAAGAAAAATCCGATTGGCGAGGCCGATGTGAAAATCGTGTCCGACCTGTTGGAAAAAATCAAGCCGCACCAAATTTACGCCGCCGGCGATTTGTCCGATCCCCACGGGACCCACCGGGTGTGTTTGGCCGCCATTTTCCAAGCTGTCGAAGGGCTCAAGACCGAAAAATGGATGAAAGACTGCTATCTGTGGCTCTACCGGGGTGCTTGGCAAGAATGGGACATCGACCAGATCGAGATGGCTGTGCCCATTAGCCCGCTGGAACTGCTCAAAAAACGCCGCGCCATTTTCAAGCACCAGTCCCAGAAAGACCGCCCGCTGTTCCCCGGCTCCGATGCCCGCGAGTTTTGGCAACGCGCCGAGGATCGAAACCGGGGCACGGCCAAGCTGTACGATGCCCTCGGGTTGGCCGAATATGAAGCGATGGAGGCTTTTGTGCGGCACAAATTCTAGCCACCTTTTCTCCCTGAACCCATTGGCCGCCATTTTTCCGAACATCGGGGAAATGGCGGCTGTTTTAAGCACTCAGTTGTAAAGTTTCACAGCGTTTTTCTTGCCATTTATCGCTGCCAATATGCTCACTTGGGAAGATTTTGAAAAAGTGGAAATGCGGGTGGGCACCATCTTGGCAGCCCAAGATTTTCCCAAAGCCCGAAACCCGGCCTATCAATTGACCATTGATTTCGGAGATTTTGGCATTAAGCAAAGCTCGGCCCAAATTACCAAACTGTACGCCAAAGCTGATCTGGTGGGCAAACAGGTGATCGCGGTGGTCAACTTTCCCCCCAAACAGATCGCCAATTTTAGCTCTCAGTGCTTGGTATTGGGCTTAATGGGTGACAATCAAGCAGTGATCTTGCTCCAACCAGAACGGTACAGCCAGAATGGCTCCCGGGTGTTTTAGTATTGGGCTGGCTGGATAAAAATTCAACAATCGCCAAGGCGTGTGCATGAGCCAAGAGGCCACCGCTATCCTTGGTGGAGCAGCGTGTGGCAATGATCCACCAGCCGTTTGGTGGCCCCGGTCTGGTCGCGCACGTAGGCCGCGCCTGCTTGGCCCACTTGGGCCCGATGGAACGGATCATGGACCAGCCGCGAAAACACCGTAGCAAATTCTGAAGAGTCAGCCACGGTAAACGCCGCTCCCAGTGAGCGCAGAGATATCGCTTCCTCCGCTTTTTCATAGTTGATGTTGCCAAAAAGGACTGGGATGCCAAACACTGCGGCCTCCAAAATATTGTGCAGCCCCTGCCGCAATCCCCCACCGACAAAAGCGATGTCGCCGTATTGGTACAGTTGGCTCAAGATTCCCACGCAGTCCACCAGCAGAACATCATATTGGGCCATGTCGGTTGTCTCGTCGGCCTGAGAATAGCGGATGATTTTTTTGTTGGCAAAGGCTTTCTCGGTGGCCCGCAGCTTGGCTGGATCCTGTTCGTGCGGGGCAATGATCAACTTGAGGCCTGGGGGCCAATGGTCCAGCACTGGGCCCACCACTGCGATGTCGTCGGGCCAAGTGCTGCCCAATACCAAGAGCAGCTCGTCTCCTTTGAACCGCCGGACCAACGGGAAAGGGGTAGGTTGCAAGCCGATTGCCTGCACCCGATCGGCGCGCGTGTCGCCCCCGATAAATACATGGTTTACGCCTATGTGGTTGAGCAGGTGCAGGGAGGCTTCGTTCTGAACGAAAAAACAGTCGAAACGTCGCAAAATTTGTTTAAAAAACCCTCCCCAAGGTTTGAAATAGATTTGATCAGCCCGGAATACTGCCGAGAAGCAGACCAAGGGAATTTTCCGGCGGGCGATTTCGAGCGTGTAATAGTGCCAAAATTCATATTTGACAAAGAACACGATTTTGGGCTGGACCAGATCGATCAACCGCCGTGCATTTGCCAACGTGTCCATGGGCAGATAACACACCAAATCGGCCCCAGCAAACTCTTTTTGGGCTTCATAGCCACTGGATGAAAAGAAAGTAACCAGTATTTTGTAGGCCGGAAAATCGGCCTTGAATGCCTCAAGCACTGGCCGACCCTGCTCAAACTCCCCCAATGAAGCACAGTGGAACCAAGCCACTGGCGCAGTATTTTGACCAAAAACGTGGGCTAGTTTTCCAAAAGCTTGCCGTTGGCCTTGAACCAGCCGGCGGGCCTTCGCATTGGAAGCTGCTACTAAGACTAGCAGCCAACCATACAAGCGGATTCCCAACCAATATAAAACGACCATCTTGATCTGTTCAAAATTGTAGGGCCAAAAATAGGCAAGTTTGGTTAGCAAGCCCTTAGACTAGGTAAATTTACCCCTGATTTCGCCGATTTGTTCTTTTTTCTCAACAAAAGACGTGCTTATTTTAGAATCTCTAAATTAGTCCTTAGATTTACCGACATGATCCACACCGTAAATACAGGAGATACACTTTTTGGCATTGCAAGGCGGTACAACATTTCGGTTGACCAGATAAGGCAATGGAACAAGTTGACCAAGGATGCCCTTTCGCTGGGGCAGCAGCTCCGAGTGGCTGCCGGCCCGGCCTCGGTCTCACCCACGTCCAGTGTGGTGCGTCCTGTCAGCACAATTGCATCAAATCTGCCAAGTTCTAGCACTATAAATCAATTCAGTATGTCTTCGGTACCTTCTTTTACCCAAATTGCCGCTGCCAAAAATGTTTTCAAGCTTGCAGTGAGCAATTCTGGTAGCCAAAACACTTATGCGGCTACTTTTCCCATGCCCACTGGGGGTTCTGGCACGGCGCAATTCCGCGACAATGTTAAAAGCAGTTTTGCGGTTTATCCCGACGGAATCATGTACCCGGGCACTTCAAGCCCCAAAAAAGTGCCAGTTGACGCTTATGTGAGTGTGGGCCTTACCACGGGGCTGGCCCGCGCCCTGAAAGTGGTGTCTGAGAATGAGGGAAACTTTGATGCCATCAACAGTTATGACAAAGCGATCTTTTCCTTTGGTTTTATCCAGTTTGCCGGCAGTGCCGGGGGCGGGCTGGGCCAAATGCTCATGAACGTCAAAACCCGTGATCCCCAAGTGTTTCGCCAAATGTTTGCCCAGTACGGGGTAGATGTGATGCCCGCTTCGCCCCGGCCCATCATCATGGCGGCTTCGCCCGAGGCAGGCACGGTGCTACAAGGCGACAGTGCGTGCATGTACATCAAATCGGACAAACGGCTGACCACCGCCTTTATCGCGGCAGGTTTTCACCCCACAGTCATGCTGGCCCAGATCCAGAGTGCCGTTCAGGGCTATGTCAACCCCTCGTTTGGGATCAAGCTCACCCTGCAAGTGGGCACCCAGAGTTTTGCCAATGTGCCCATTACGCAGGTGATCCGCACGGAGGCCGGAGTAGCGGCCCTCATTGACCTGACGGTGAACCAGTGGATTGTGCGCACGGGTGGCTTTTTCCAGCAAGCCATTTCGCAAGTGGCAGCAGCCAACCGCCTGACCAGCCTCCAACAACTGGCCATGATCGACGAGCGGCAAGTGCTCCAAGCCATTATCAACAATGCCACCGATGCCCGGGTGCGCGATCGAACCACCAAGATGATGAACAGCGGTTTGAGCCTGACCAAGTAACCCGCCAACTTTGTCGGACATGGCGGCGCATTGAACCGGAACAAGGTGGTGGCCAATAAAAAACCAACCCCAGATAATCAGGTTATCGGTCAAATTGCCCCCAATTTTTGATCTTACTTTCATTCGCCCCCATTTAAGCCGCATGGCCAAAGTGGGGGCGAATGCATTTTTGGCCGGGCATCCCCTCCGTTGATCGACTTTGTCACCTATCCAGCGCCGCCCGCCAAACAACCCGAATCAATCCTCTTTCCAAGTTTGCCCAGCAAGGTTGATTTGAATCTACATTAGGATTAAAGTGATTTGAGCGATTTATAGAATTGATTACCTTGATTTTGAATGATTTGTAAAATACACAAAAATCAAACCGCCCATTTTTCAGTGTATCAACCAGTAACTAGTTGAAAATGAAACTTATAAGTTATAAAATTCTCGAAAACCAATTCAATCTTGAGACGCAGGATTGGCGGCAAGGCAATTGACTTGACGCCCAATGATGGTGGTTGCTCTTTGATTGGTTGATTTTTTTACCTTTTTTCCAGCCACAAGATTGCGCATCGACAAACACCTTGCTTATATCCCGGTTTGTGTGTATTATTAAGGCTCGAACCAGCTTGTTTGACCTTTTACCGCTCATACAGTATGAAAAAAATATTGATTTCTGGACTGGCCGTGGCCATTGTGGCGGCCGTTGCCTTGCTTTTTGTCCACCGCGAAACCTTGACCAGAGAATGGACAAGCGAAAGCCGCGAATATGAAGAACATGAACAAAAGGAAGCCCAGCACCAGTTGAGCCGCCGGGGGGCCGCCGAGATTGAGCGCATGATCCGCCTCAAACCGGGCCAAACCGAACCCGACTATGCCCCCGGCTATCAAATGACCGAACACCTCAAAGCGCAACGCGCAGTGGCCAACTTTCGGACCGAGGAGAATTTGGCTTGGCGCGAGCGGGGACCGGGCAACTACGCCGGCCGCGCCCGGTGCGTGCTGGTCGACGTGGCCGATGTCAATGGCCGCACTTGGCTGGTCGGATCGGCCAGCGGCGGTATCTGGCGCAGCACCGACACGGGTTCGTCATGGACCAACGTGACCCCCAATGTACCCAACTTGGCCGTGGCCACCATTGCCCAGTCGCCAGCAAACCCCCGGGTGATGTATGCAGGCACGGGCGAGGGCGGCTATGGCGGCGGCATCTCGGGCATCAACGGGTCAGGCATGCTCAAATCGACCGACGGCGGCCTCACGTGGCAAATACTCACTTCCACGGTACCATCCTCACAAAACCAAAACTTCTTGAACGTCAACCGCCTCATTGTTGACCCACGCAACGAAAATATCATTGTCGCGGCCACTTCCAACGGATCTTTCCAGCGGTTCACGGCCGGTATTATGCGCTCCGAAGATGGTGGCAACAGTTGGCAAAAAGTTTTTTCGCCCATTGCCTTCCCCCAACAAGTGGTGGCAGCGCCCAACAACTTTGACCGCCAATACGCGACCATCAACTTTTTTGGCCTGGCCCGCTCTGACGATGCCGGCCGCACTTGGCGGACGCTCCCTTTTATCGTGCTGGCCGATACCGTGGCTGGCGAGCGCTCGGTGGGACGAACCGAAATCGCCATTTCGCCCGTTAATCCCAACCGGATTTATGCATCAATGGAGTTTTCGGGAATCACCACCGATGCAGCTGCGCTCTTCACCTCGGCCGATGGCGGCAACACCTGGCGGCAAATGGCCGAGTTGGGCAGCACCAGTGCCCAGCCCGATTTCCTCGGTGGCCAGGGCGGTTACAACAATTCGATCGTGGCCGACCCGTTCAATGAAAATGTGGTTTACTGGGGCGGGGTGGAACTTTGGCGCGGCGAAGTGCAGCCCGGCAACATCCGCGACGGTGAGCGTAGCTACTTGGGCGTGGACGATTCGGAAGTCAATTCCTTCTTTTCTTGGACCCGGGTAACAGGCTGGGGCCATTGGAACGGCCAAATGCAAATCCGCGATTTTTCCAAAATCACTCCCATTGAAATCCGGTTTGGCCGGGGCCGCCGCCAGCGGGCACACCGGTTCACCACCCGCACCCTAGGGGCCGGAGCTGGCGTGCCCGCCCGCGACTATGTCTATCGCGACTATGTGGATGTGCCGTTTGAAGTATGGGACACCGACCGCAACCGCCAAGTGATGATCTCATTCCGCGATCAAGAAAACGATGGCCGGTTCAACCTCAACGCGCGCGAAGCCAATGATCAGGCCCTGCTCACCAACCGAGAGTATCTCTACATTCACAACGTAGCTTATAACGCCACCACGCCCAATGCCCGCATCGCCACCGATGGAGGGCAGGACGACGAGCTGGTTTACAGTCTCTGGCCTTTTATGTCCACCGGGCAAACTTGGACTCCTGACAATTTTCCCGACATGGCCCTCAAAGTCGTGTTTGGCCGGATCGGGACACAGGGGGCCAACCTCAACCAATTGACCCGCTCCAGTGACATCCAGACCATCCACGTGGATCACCACCAACTGACCACCATCGTGACCGACCGGGCGGCCCGCCGGTTTCGGATGCTGACCGTCAACGATGGGGGATTGGCCTACTCCGATGATGCCGGCAGCAGTTGGCAAATGCGCGACCGGGGCATGAACACCAACCAATTCTATACCGCCGTAAAAAAACAAGGGGCCAACGAGTATTTGGGCGGGGTGCAAGATGGCAACCCCATGCGATCGGGGCCCAATCCCGATGCCAATGGAAGCTACACCGACCAGAACACCCCCCGCAATTTTGCCGATGGGTTTGCCGTGGCGTGGCACTATCGGAACCCCCAACTCCTGCTGGCCAGCAACCAGTACAACCGGATCGTCCGATCGACGGACGGGGGCACCAACTGGCAAACCTCGACCAGCGGCCTGACCGAAGCCTGTACCAACCTGAGCAATTGCAACGGAGCTGATACCCTCGCCCCGTTCTTCACCAAGATTGCCAACTCCGACCGCCAACCCGATCTGGTATTTGCCGTGAGCCGCAACGGGGTGTGGCGATCCACCAACTTCGGCCAAAACTGGACCAACATCCGCCTGACCGGTGCCCAAGGCTGGGGCGGGTTTTTAGATGTGGAAGTGTCCGATGCCGATCCCAACATTGTGTGGGCAGGTGGCAGCATGATCACCGGCACCACTACGGCCAACAGCCGCTACCTGTTTGTGTCCAACAACGGGGGCACGTCCTTCACCCGGGTGCAGAATTTCTCCCGCAGCCTTGGCAACATCACGGCCATTGTCCCCGACCCCAGCAACGCCCAAGCCTGCTATCTGCTCTTCTCCCAGTCGCGCGGGCCCAAAGTGTTGCGCACCACCAACTTGGGCCAAACTTGGGAAGATGTTTCGGGGTTTGGCAACAATGAGACCAGCAGCAATGGTTTCCCCGATGTGGCCACTTACAGCCTATTGGCCTTCCCCGACCGCCAAACCATTTGGGTGGGCACGGAGATCGGCCTGTTTGAAAGCACCAACAACGGCACTTCCTGGCGCGTGGCCAACAACGGGCTGCCAGCGGTTCATATCTGGGACCTGAAAGTGCGCGATGGGCAAGTGGTGGTGGCCACCCACGGGCGCGGGATCTGGACCGTGGACTTGCTGGATCGCTTTGCCAATTCGCCCTTGAGCGTGCTGCCATCGGCCCAAGCAGTTCCGTTCAAACTCTACCCGAACCCGGCCAAGGATCGGGTGTTTCTGGAACTCCCCAACCAAAGCACCGCCGAAGTGGAAATTACTTTGTTCACCACCTTGGGCCAAAAAGTATTTGGCCAAAAGCGCCAGCCCAGCGGCCGGATTGAGCTCGATCTGGGCGACAAATACCTGCCGCCCGGCACTTATCTGGTGCAGGTGACCAGTGGGAAAGACAAATATGTGCAAAAATTGGTGATCGAGCGGTAAGCCGGAGTAAAACACGTATCTGGCCCGATAAAAGTATTAAGCCCGCCAACTGTTTATCGTTGGCGGGCTTAATGCTTTTTTATTGGGTAAAATCCCAACCACGCCAGTCCCCGCCTTGACCAACTGTTCAATAGCTCTCGCTTTCGTTGGGAAAATCTAGGGCTTTTACATCATCCACATAATGCTGCACCGCCCCTAGGATGGCTGCGTGCAAGTTGGCATAGCGGCGCAGAAAACGGGGCTTGAACTCGTTGTTGATGCCCAGCATGTCATGGATAACCAGCACTTGGCCGTCCACTTGGCCGCCCGCCCCAATGCCAATGACTGGAATCTGGACGCTCTCGGCCACCGATTTGGCCAATGCAGCGGGGATTTTTTCCACCACCAGCCCGAAGCAGCCACATTCTTGCAGCATAACGGCATCGGATCGGAGTTGGGCCGCTTCACCCTCTTCTTTGGCCCGCACCGAGTAAGTGCCAAATTTGTAGATCGACTGGGGGGTGAGGCCCAAATGGCCCATCACCGGGATTCCCGCACTCAAGACCCGGACAATCGATTCCCGGATCTCCGCGCCACCTTCCATTTTGACGGCGTGCGCCCCCGATTCTTTCATGATCCGGATGGCCGACTCAAGGGCGATCCGCGAGTTGCCCTGATAATAGCCAAAGGGCAGATCCACAATGACCAAGGCCCGCTTCACCGCCCGGATCACCGAGCTGGCATGGTAGATCATTTGATCCAAAGTCATGGGCAGCGTGGTTTCGTAGCCGGCCATCACGTTGGAGGCCGAATCACCCACTAGAATGACATCGATCCCCCCTTCGTCCACAATCCGGGCCATTGAGTAGTCATAGGCGGTGAGCATGGCGATTTTTTCGCCTCGGCTCTTCATTTCTTGCAAGCGATGGGTGGTAATGCGCTTATAATCGGCACTGGAATGAACAGACATGGTGCTTTTCGGGTTTAGCCTTGGCGGCGGCCAGAGAATGAGAAGCACCGACCGCTACGCTCGGGCAAGGTTAGCCCAAATCGGGGAGTTTTTCAATACGACGGCCCGGCATTTCCTATCTTTGGGCCAATTTCAAGCTTAGATGAGGCAATGATATGATACGGAGTATCCGAATAGAAAATTTCTTCAGCTTTGGGGGCGAGCAGTCCATTCCCATGAGCCAGCAGAGCAATGTGCTGGTGGGGATAAATGGCAGCGGCAAAACCAACTTGATCCGGGCCCTCGAACTATTGCGGGCCTGTGCCAAAGAAGACCACATGCCCATCTTGCTCACCCAAAATTGGGGCGGTGATATGTTCAACTTTAGCCAATCCCTTAAAGGCACATTCAGCGTTACTTATTAATTTGATGCCGAGCGGATCAGCCAGTTTGGCTTTCGTTTCCCCCGTAACCTTTTTTACAAGCTCACGGTCCACCGGGCGGGCAGTACCCAGTACCAGATCGACGAGGCTGTTTATACCGAAAAGCTCCCAGAAACCGAAACCGATTATTCTTATCTTAAGACGGAAGGTGGCCGAGGGGTGATCAATACCAAAGAGTCGGGCACCCCAAACTTGGTTGCTTTCCCGCCCAAAAACGGGACAGCGTCGATTTTTAAAGCCAACAATCCCACTTTGGCCCAAATCTCGGACCCGGACCGGTACTATCCCCTATTCACGCTCCGCAAGGCCATCGGCGATATTTCGGTCTATGGCCAGTTTGACACGAGCCCGCGAAGCTCGATCCGTACCCCGGCCGCCTACGCGACCGATAATCGGTTGATCGATGACGGCAACAACATCGTGTCGTTACTCAAGCGCATCCAGAACCATTATCCCTTGGTTTATGAAAACGAAATCAAGCCGCTATTGATCAAGGTCAATCCCAATTTCCAGGAAATCGGGTTCGAGGATTTCGGAGCCAAATCAAACCTTGTGCTGCGCGAACACCAATTGGCCAAACGGGTAAGCATCGAGCACATCTCGGACGGGACGCTGCGTTTCATCTTGCTGTTGGGTATCCTCTACAATCCCGAGCGGGGCAGCGTAGTGTGTCTCGACGAGCCAGAAACCGGCTTGCATCCCGACATGATCCACACGGTGGCGGTGGGGATCCAACGGGCCGCCCGGGAGGGGTCCCAAATGGTGGTCGCTACCCATTCGCCCATCCTGCTCAACTCGTTCCAGTTGGGCGACCTGATCGTGTTTGACAAGAACGAGCAAAACGAAATCAGGATCAGCACCCCTTCAGAAGATGAGTTTGAGGAGAGACTCTCTTCATTCTTGCCCGGACAAATGTGGTTGCAAGGCTTGATCGGAGGGCGGCGATGGGCATAAAACCAGTTTTGTGGGTCGAGGGAGGAGTGCGCCCCCAACAACCTGTGAATGAGGCCAATTTTGCCGGGGTGACGGAAGGAACCGAGCGTTTGCAAGAAGCGTTCTACACGCTTTTTGGCCAAAGATACCCCAAT
>JAYUVL010000106.1:0-10275 GCA_043754075.1 Cytophagales bacterium
CCCCCATCGTCAACAATATTGCCACCCAAGCCATTTTGCAGGGCGGCATAGTCCCGTTTGGTTGGTTTCCAAAACTTTTTACCCACCATGTCATAAAAACTACCACCGACGGCCATCCCGATCACCACGGGCGCACCTTGGGAAATATTTTGTTTGATGGCGGCCAAGTCCACTTTATAGTCGTCGTCGTTCATAGTCAGCCGGTTAAAGCCCCGGATCCGGTTCTGGGTTGCTCGCTGGCGCTCAGCCCCATCGGGCAGCCGCTGGCATGATCGGTCGGTGTAGGGAAATTCTTGCAGGCCGACCATCCCCTCCCGCTCAATTTTTTCCAGCGTTTTGCCAATGTGGGTGCCGGTGCAATTGCCCCGGGTGATTTGGTTATAGACAAAAGCGGGACTAAAAGCAATGGCATCAGGGTTTTCTTTGGTAGAAGCTGCCCGGAGAATAGTGGAGGCCGCATAGGCCGTGGCCCAAGCGGTGCAGGAGCCTTGGCGGCCCTGGCTGAGCCGCCGGGGCGCAAATTGCTCCAAGCTCACCCGGCCCGGCACTTTGTTTTCGGCCAAGGCCGGGGCCAGTGGCTCAAACACTTGGGCTTGGTCAAACAGTTTTTGGTTCAGGTCACAGCCCTGCGCAAGTGCTTTGACACTGTCGGGCAGGGAGCGGCTGCCATTGGTGGGCTCTTCCTTTGCTTGTTCCTGCGGTGTGCCCCCACAGCCCAATAGTAACATACACAAACCGAGAAAATGAGTAGCTTTCATATCAACTTTGATAAAAGTAAAAATATTGACCAATCGAGAATGCAAACCTAAAGAAAGGTTGGGCAGCAATCAACTATCGACAAAAGTTTCTCGAAACAAAAAAGGTACTGGCCCATTTGACCAGTACCTTTCTACAAAATTAGGGGTTGAGCTATTTTCTTCCGCCGCCACCACCGCCACGGTTTCCACCGCCGCCACGGTTTCCACCGCCGCCGCCGCCGCCACCACGGTTTGCACCGCCGCCGCCGCCGCCACGGTTTCCACCGCCGCCGCCGCCGCCGCCACGGTTTCCACCGCCGCCACCACCACCACCACTGCGGTTGTCACGCCGATCACCGCCGCCGCCACGATTGTCGCGCCGATCACCGCCACCACCGCGATTGTCGCGGTTATCAGCACCTTGACCGCCTTCGTTCTTGGCCACGTTGCCAGTGAGGGGAGAAAGATCCACTTTGCCGTAAATTTCACCCTTGAAAATCCATACTTTGATCCCAATTTTGCCATAAACAGTCAATGCTTCGCAAATGGCGTAGTCGATATCGGCACGCAGGGTGTGCAATGGCACGCGCCCTTGCTTGTATTCTTCCACGCGGGCCATCTCAGCTCCGGCCAAACGGCCGGCCAGCTTGACCTTGATACCTTGGGCACCCACGCGCATCGAGTCTTGAATTGCCTTTTTCATGGCACGGCGGTAAGAAATCCGGCCTTCCAATTGTTGGGCAATGGATTGGCCGACCAATCGGGCATCCAATTCAGGGCGTTTGATCTCGAAGATGTTGATTTGCACGTCTTTGTTCGTGATTTTCTTCAACTCTTCTTTCAACTTATCCACTTCGGCCCCACCTTTGCCAATCACCACGCCCGGCCGGGCAGTGTTGATGGTGATGGTGATCCGCTTGAGGGTACGTTCAATAACAATACGTGAAATGCCGCCCTTTTGGATACGGGCATTCAGGTATTTGCGAATATTTTCATCTTCGACGAGTTTCTCGGAGAAATCTTTACCGCCATACCAGTTAGAGTCCCAACCTTTGATGACCCCTAACCTAAAACCTACCGGATTGACTTTTTGTCCCATGGTTCCCTGCTTCTGTTTAAGCGTTAATTTCTTCCTTATTTGCGTCAATAATGGCCACTTGTATGATTGCCGGAGCAATTTGATCCACGATGATAGTCACGTGGTTAGAGCGCTTGCGCACCCGGTGCGCACGTCCTTGTGGGGCAGGGCGCAATCGTTTGAGCATCCGGCCACCATCCACAAATATCGTTTTGACGTAAAGTTCCACGTCATCAATATTTTTGCCCGGGTTTTTGGCTACCCAGTTGGCAATGGCCGACAACAACAGTTTTTCCAGCTTGGCGGCACCATTGCGCGGCTCAAACTTGAGGATTCCCAATGCCTTCTTTACTTTGAGGCCCCGAATCAAATCGGCCACCAAGCGCATCTTGCGCGGGGAGCTTGGGCAATTCATTAATTTAGCTACGGCTTCCATCTTACTTCTTGCCTTTGTCTTTTTTAGCGGTGTGGCCCTTGAATGTACGGGTAGGTGCAAATTCCCCGAGTTTGTGGCCTACCATATTCTCGGTCACATAAACTGGGATAAACTTGTTGCCGTTGTGCACGACAAAAGTATTTCCGATAAAATCTGGGGAAATCATCGAGCGGCGCGACCAAGTTTTGATAACCTGCTTCTTGGTGCTCTCGTTCATTTTGGCAACTTTGATATCAAGACGAAAATCAATGTATGGTCCTTTTTTAAGCGAACGCGACATGGCTATTTCTTCCTCCGGTTAATAATGAGTTTGTCAGAATACTTTTTGGGCGAACGGGTCTTCATGCCCTTGGCATACAAGCCTTTGCGTGAGCGTGGGTGCCCACCTGAAGCGCGGCCCTCGCCACCACCCATTGGGTGATCGACTGGGTTCATCGCTACCCCACGGGTGCGGGGACGGATGCCTTTCCAGCGGTTCCGCCCAGCTTTGCCCATGCTTTCGTTCATGTGATCGGCATTGGACACAACGCCCACAGTGGCATAGCAAGTCACGATTACCAAACGGGTTTCGCCCGAGGGCATCCGTAAGGAGGCGTGCTTGGTGTCACGACCAAGCAACTGGGCATAGGATCCCGCGCTGCGGGCCATTGCACCACCCTTGCCAGGCTTGAGCTCAATGTTGTGAACGATGGTACCGACCGGAATGGCCGACAGGGGAAGGGCATTGCCCAATTCGGGAGCAATGTTTTCGCCGGAGAGAATGGTTTGCCCTACCTTGATGCCCTCAGGGGCAATGATGTAGCGCTTTTCGCCGTCGGCATATAGCACCAACGCGATGCGAGCGGTACGATTTGGATCGTACTCTACCGATTCAACCGTCGCAGGTACATTGTACTTGTTGCGTTTGAAATCGATGATCCGGTACCGACGCTTGTGACCACCGCCAATATAGCGCATGGTCATTTTTCCCTGGTTGTTCCGACCGCCGGACTTCTTGATGGGCACGGTCAACGACTTTTCGGGCGTTGACTTGGTGATCTCGCTGAAACTTGGCGCGATTCGGAAACGTGTACCAGGCGTTACGGGTCTTAATTTTTTGACTGCCATGGTTTTTAGTATTTAGCAGAACAATGCACTTGCCCACATTTAAAGGACCCGCCCACCATTCTTGCAACGATATACTACTTTACACCGTTACGTTTAAAAATTTGAAGGTGCAAAGTTAGCAAAAAACCAATGTGGCACAAGTGCCCGCCAGAAAAAAAGCGGGACCGGCCGCAGATTGTCCAAAATAAAGAAAAAAACATTTGACTATCCCTCATTTTTGGTTTTTTCTTGAAGTCATCAATGAAAATTGCTTAACTATTTGTAACTTAGTCACCACTGCACTTTTATTGATTTGCCCCTAACTTCCCCGCAAATGAAAAGGCTGCTATTTTTTTCGAGTTTATTTCTGGCTTGCTCGCTGGCAACCGCCCAAGAAATCCGAGTGGCATTTGGTGCAGAGATGAGGGAGGTGGTAGAAGCCCTCGCCCAAGAATACACGAACCAGACCGGGGGCAAGTTTATCCTCGTCCCGGCCAACCTTGATGACATTGTGAAGCAATTGAAATCGGAAGCTTCCTACGATGTATGGCTTACCAAAGAACTTGGCCAATTAAACAACCTCTACTTGACTGGCCATGTGCCCGAGAAGCCACGGGTTTTTGCCAAAAGCAATATGGTGCAAGTGGCTGGCAATGGCCCCGGCCCAACGCAAAGCAATGACCTGCAAAATTTGACCCGGAACGACGTCAAGAAAATCGTGGTAATGGCCCCCCAAGGTTCGGCCCACGGCACAGAAACTGTGCGCATGTTCCACAATGCAGGGATTTATGACCAAGTGAAGAATAAACTGCTGTATGCCACCAACCATTCGGAGATGCAATATTACCTCAACACCCGGGCGGCTGAAGTGGGCATCACCCTCGCTCCGCAAGCCAAGACGCAACGGGGCAGCCAATGGCAGGAAATCAACCAAAAACTCTATCGCCCGACCGAATATGGCGTAGCTTGTTTCAAAAAAAATGCAGTAGCCCCAACAATCACCGCCCAAGATTTCGTGCGTTTCCTGTTTTCGGCCAAGGCTAAGTTCATCTTGCGAAATTATGGTTACGAGCCCATCTGACTCTAAGCGGGCAATGCACCGGCGTGCAGTTGTCAAAGGTGGCTTAACGGTACTAGTTAACGGTGGAAGACCACTTCATGCGCTAAACAGCCATAAGCGCCCCCTTTCACCAGCCATTGACGGTTTTTGGCCCGAGTGCCGATCGGGTGGTGGCCTTCTTCCTTTTCTTTTGATTTGCCAGCGGCACCGCTAGGCCAGTTCGCGGTTCAATTGAACCAGCCAGTGTTGGTAGATCGCTTCGTAGTGATCCTGTTCACTGGGCTGCGGCTCTATGCTGCGGGTGCGTTCAAGGCCAGTGAACGACTCAGTAAAACTCGAGTAGATCCCCGCTCCCACGCCAGCGGCCCGGGCGGCCCCCTGTGATCCATCAGTGTTGTAAAGCTCTACTACAGCTCCGGTAAAATTGGCAAAAGTCTGGGCAAAGATCGGGCTGAGAAACATATTGGCATCTCCCGCCCGGACAGTACGGGCTTGAATCCCGAGCGATGCCATAAGGTCGGTGCCGTAGCGGAGTGCGGCCGCAATGCCTTCTTGCGCGGCCCGCGCAAGGTGGGCTTGCGTATGCCGGTTGAACTGCAAACCGTGGATGCTGCCACCTAGTTCGCGGTTGGCCAGTGGGCGTTCGGCCCCGTTGCCAAAGGGCAGCACTACCACTCCCCCCGAGCCAGCTGGGGCTTGGGCCGCCAGTTGGTTAATAGCATCATAGCCCAAGCTTTGGCCTTGGTGGGTAAACACCTGGTGGCGCAGCCAGGCATTTTGGCTGCCGGTGCCATTGATGCAAAGCAGTGTTCCGGTGGAAGGTTTTAATTGGGTATGGTTGACGTGGAGAAACGTGTTCACCCGCGATGCGGGGTCGTGGGTGTAGTGGTCGTTGATGCCGTACACCACGCCCGAAGTGCCAGCAGTGGCGGCTATTTCGCCAGGGTTCAGCACATTGAGGGAATAGGCATTGTTGGGCTGGTCGCCGGCCCGGTAAGTGATGGGGGTTCCCGGGGCCAGGCCGAGCTCGCTGGCTGCTTGGCTGGTCAGTTGGCCTTGAGGTGCAAAAGTGGGCACGATCTGGGGCAGCAAATGCGGGGGAATGCCATAATAGTCGAGCAACAAATCGGCTGGTTGGTTTGCCAGAAAGTCCCAAAGGATGCCTTCAGAAAGGCCCGAGGCTGTGGTGGTGGTTTCACCAGTCATGCGGAGGGCGATATAGTCGCCGGGCAACATGAATCGGTCCACTTTGGCGAACAGTTCGGGCTCATTTTCTTTGACCCAGCGTAGTTTGGAGGCAGTGAAATTGCCCGGGGAGTTGAGTAAATGGGTGAGGCAGCGCGTTTGACCGAGGTCGGCAAAAGCCAAATCGCCGATGTTCACCGCCCGGCTGTCGCACCAGATAATGGCTGGCCGGAGCAATTGCTGGTGTTTGTCCACTACCACCAAGCCATGCATCTGGTAGGCGATACCGATTGCCCGGATATCTTGGGGTGCGACTTGGCACTTCCCCAACATTTTCCGGGTAGCCTTAACAATGTGCTCCCACCAAATTTCGGGGTCCTGTTCGGCCCAGCCAGCCTGATGGGCTGTCATGGTCATTTCTGTTTCGGGCGAGGTTGCTGAAGCAAGCACCCGGCCTGTGCCAGCATCCAGTAAAGTGGTTTTAACAGAGGAACTCCCCAAATCGTAGCCAAGCAAAAGCATAAACGAAAAATTTACGGTACAATAATAGCTGCGAATTTAGACAATACTGTAATCATGTAGTTGTTTCATACAAAAACGCAATTATTCAGCGGTTTGGGCGTTTCATGAGACAACCTGCCTTATGAGTCTAAGAAATAAAAGATTGGTTACCCTATTGTCCAGCAAAAATTACCTCTTAATCATTTATGAACTCAGCGTTGACTATTACCCTATTTTACCACCTACTACACAAGTTTGGCCGACTTTTTCTGTTGTTCGTTGCCACTTTATTGTTGACTAACCCTTTGCTGGCCGCCGATCGATACTGGGTCGGGGGCTCTGGCAATTGGGATGCGGCCAACACTGCCAACTGGTCCACCACCCCGGGTGGAGGCGGCGGAGCCTCAGTGCCCACTGCCGCCGACGATGTATTTTTTGCCGCGCCCTTGGCGGCCAGCACAGTGGTCACTGTTGTTGGGGCTGTAAACTGCGCCAATTTCCAGTGGAGCTTGGCGGGGGGCACCTTGGCGGGGGCAGCCGGGTCTTTGAACGTGGCCGGCAATAACTTCGCACTCACGGCGGGCATGACTTGGACCTACGCGGGCGATGTGGCCTTTAACAATGCAGTGGGCAACCTCACAGCGGCCGGGGTTCCCATGACAGCCAATCTAGCCTTCAACTCGGCTGGTGGATGGACTATCAACGGCAACTTTATCAATACCGGGAACGTGACCGGAGCGGCCGGGGCCAACCTCACATTGTTGGGCACCAACAACCAACTGAGTGGCGTTTACAATGTTTCGGGGATCACCACCTTGGGAGTCAGCACGGTAACGGTTTTTTCGGGCAATGCCAACCGGACTTTTGGGACAGTCACACTTCGCGCTGCCGCTACGCTCACCATGCAGACCCCGGCCACCAGCAGTGATAATTTTGGAAATATCAACTTGAACGATCATGCGACCATACGTTTCAGTGGCCGCAATTCTAACCCCACTGTGGTGAGCGGTCAACTGATCATGAATCGGAGCGATTGTGATAACGGTAACAATGGCATTGTGACCTCGGCCAGTGGGTTCCAGACCCAAGTAAATTTTCAAACGGTCCAGAATTGGTACAACCTGAACGTGTCCCAACTCCAAAACACCAATGCGGGGTCGGTCACCATTTGGACTGGCAACAACAGTGGTAATCCTGGTTTTGTCAACAATCTCTCCGTTCCCATCCCAAACCTCTACTGGACGGGTGCAGCGGGAGCGGGCAACACCAATTGGTCTGACTGCCGCAACTGGGCCACCGTTTCAGGTGGGGCCGCTGCTGGATCGGCCAACATCACCATCCCGACCCGAACCAACAATGTCTTCTTTGACGGTAATTCTTCTGCCGTTTCGACCATAGTGACGATCAATACTGCCTCAGCTTGCCGCACTCTTGATGCAACGGCGCTGGTTTTACCCATGCAACTGGCCGCCACTGCCAACGACTTGGAGATTTACGGCAACTTGGCATTGTCCGCCAATTTCAATCCTAGTGCCCATACCGGCACCATCAGCTTTTTGTCCAACGGGGCGCAAACCATCACCATGGCGGGCCAATCAATCAGTCGGGCGCGATTTGGCGACCCCAGTGTTGGCTCTCTGACGGGCAACTGGGTAGTGCAAGACAACTTTGCGGCATCGGGATCCGTCACCCTGATTGCGGGCACGCTCAACACCAACAGCCGGGCTTTTGTGGCGGCCAGTCTCAATGCCAACCCCACCGGAATCGATGAAAACCGGTCGCTGGTGCTCGGCGCGTCGGCCATTCAACTGACCGGCTCTGGCATCAGTCCAGTACTGGATCTGCGGAGCACCAATAATGTATTGATTTTCAATAACCCCGCCGGTACGGCTACCATCGATTTTACGGCCAATGCCAATATTGTGGTCGAGACCGGTACTTCGGCCAAAGTGATCCCCAACGCAGTGTTCAGCAATATTACCACTGGGACCATCAACCTCAATACGAGCAATACCGCCAACCGGATCACGTTTGGCAATTTAACCGTGGCCCAAAGTGCAGCCGCAGCCGGATCCACCGTATTGAACGTGAATGGGTCGGCACCCAAGACTTTTGGGGCCATCAGCTTGGCCCAAAATGTAAACGCCGCCTTCAATGGCACCACAGTTACGACTTCAGGCAACAATAATATTGTCAATGGGGCAATTGATTTTGCTGGGGGCAACAACGTCAGCTTTCAGTACTCGTTTACATTGAACTCCACATTGACGTTGGCTGCGGCCTCAGCCAGCCAAGTGCGGTTTGGCAACGCAGTGGGCGACAATGCCACAGCGACCAACCACACCTTTGTTGGCCCGATCGTGGTGAACGGAAATGGCCATCTCATCTATTTTGATCAACCCGGCAACAACAGCTTTCAAGGCAGCGTGACAGTCACTGGCACCGCCAACCGTTTCAGCTTCCGCAACAATGGCATCAACACCTTTGCCCAGCCGGTCGATACAGGTGTTGATGCCATCTGGCAATTCAACGCGTGCCCCGCTTGCCTGACCACAATCAACAGCGCGTTTGTAGTAGCGGGTAGTTGTACCACGGTGGCCCAGTTGCAATCCTCCAACTTGCCCGTGGCAGGTGTGGCCAAGGTGGATTTTGCAGCAGGCCCCTACAACTTTAGTTATGTGGACGTGACCAACCTGAACAACTCCATTGCCCCGCCCGTGAACGTGGCCATCGGTGGGTCGGTAACCAACTCGGTGGGGTTCACGGCCATTCCGGGCAGCGCACGCACCCTGTACTGGGTGAACGGATCGGGCAACTGGACCGATGCCAACCACTGGTCAGCCAGCAGCGGTGGCCCCGGCGGCCAGTGTACACCCCGTGATATTGACAACGTTATTTTTGACAATCTTTCCAACCCGGTCGCGGTCGCTTTTGACATAACCCTCAATTCAGCCGCGGCGTGTGCCAACATGGAATGGCGCAACACCGATGCCACGCGGATCCCCAGCTTGCGCACCGGAGTGCCAGCAGGCACGCTGCGCATAACTGGCAACTGGCTGATCTTGGACAACAATGCCCTGGCCAACAATGTGGATGGCACAGTTGCTACCGTCATCCTCTTGGGTGACCCAGTCGGAGTGGCGCCCACCTTGGCCCGCACCTTGCGGTTTGCCGATGATATTTTTGGATCACTCACATTTGATGGCGTAGGGGCCACATGGACCATTGATGCCTCGAGCGGGCCATTGGTGTCATCGAGCAATGTTTATCTGAGCCAAGGCACGCTGAACACCAACAGCATTGCTATGATCGTGCAAGTGTTTTATACTTATTATAACACCCCAAGGTCTCTAAACTTGGGCAATACGATACTTACCATTACGGGAGGGGGAGGAACCGTAGTTGACCTACGGGGCCCCAACTTTACTTTTCCAAACCCTGGGCCCAACGCGCGCATAGACTTCACCAGTACCAACTTGTTTACTATCGAGTTGGCCGACATAGTGCACGAACTTCCCCAACTAAATTTCACCGCTACTGGTAATGCACCTGCGGTGGTCAACATCAACACTGGGGGGGGCACTAACCGGGTCACCTTCCGGGAAATTACCATTGCCAATGATCGCCAGCAACTAATACTCAACTTTAATGGCGCAACTGTGCCCAAGACTTTTTCTCGAGGGCTAAGTTTTAGCACCAACCTTGCCAACCTCAATAATATACTGCTGATAGTGGCCCCTTCAACCCCAGGCCAAGAGAATATTTTTGCTGGTCTGGTTGAACTTGGCAACTTGGCCGTTGCCAATAGTTTATCCAGTGTCGAGTTTCGGGGCGGCAATATCTTCAATGCGCCATTCAATGTGCTCAGTAGCCCCGGGGCAGGGGTTAGGTTTACCCAAAGTGGGGCCAACACCTTTGCTAACACGCTGTTAATAGCGCCAGGGACGGTGATCTCTTTCCAAAATAACAACGGACAGAACCTGTACCAAAACCTAAATCTGGGCGGCTCGTCCACCTTTGAGTTTACTGGAGGTACGGGAGCGAGCAGCCGTGTGCAAAGCAATATTGTCTTTACTGGAGCTGATTGCCGACGCCCAGTCAACCTACGGGGCGTTCTAAGCATTGCAACTGTTACCTTTGACAACGCAGACACTTGGAGCTTCGTCCGGGTCCAGTTCCTCACTTTTCAGGG
>JAYUVL010000107.1:0-3419 GCA_043754075.1 Cytophagales bacterium
ATTTGCTTGGAGCGGTTAATGACGGAGAGGTTTGATTACCGAAATTTTATTCCCTACGTGCAACTACATGAATATGAGGCCCTATTACTGGCTAAACCAGATGCACTGGCCAAGTATTACCCACACAAAGTGGCTGAAATTGAGGCCTTAAAAAGTGAAATTGGCTCAATTGAACCCGAAGAAATTAATGACACGCCAGCCGGTGCCCCTTCAAAAAGAATCATTAATGCCATTCCCAAATACGAGAAGCAGAAAACAAGTGCTGGGGTGATAACTGCCCAAGATATTGGATTGTCATTTTTACGGGATCGATGCCCCCATTTTAACGATTGGGTGACAAAAATGGAAACAATTTAGCATGGGTATTGATCAAGAAAAACGTTGATTTGCCGTCATTTAGCCCTATTTGTTACTGAAAAAATCACTTCATCTCTTTACCGATCCATAAATTCGCGAATAATTTTGTTCACCTCCCCGGGGGCCACCTCAAACAGCCCAAAGCCGTATTGGGGCAGATCGATCCATTGCGCATGGGTGAGCAGTGGTTTGGCCCGTAGTGAAATTTCCCACAAATCATCTTGGGGCCGGATCGCTAGCACTGCGGGCTGCATTTTGAGAAATCGGGCAGTGGCCGGATAGTAGATCGCTGCTCGCGCTCCCCACCACGCTTTTTCTCCCGCCATCAGCTTATAGACAAAATTTTGGGCCATCATGGGCATGGTTTGACCGGCCCCCCGCCATTGCAGGGTCCGTTGCCATTCTTGGAGCAAGTGGGAACCGTCCTCTTTGGTGGGCCGGGGCCACGGCTGGGCACTGAATGCTTGCTGCTCTGTTTCGGTAAACACTGCTAACCCGACCAAGACTACTTTACGCACCGCTTTGGGGCGTTCAATGGCGATCTCGGTCGCGATCAACGCCCCGGTATGGTAGCCCAATAGATCGTAGGTGGAGTGCCCCAATCCATTCATCCAATCGAGCATAGCAGCGGCGTAGTCCCCAATTTCCGGTTGGGTACTTGGCGCATCCGACTGCCCAAAACCAGGAGTGTCTGGCGCGTACACGATCCGGTCTGTGGCCAACTTTTTCATTAGTTCCCCGAAAATGTGGCCAGAACTTGGGCTTTGATGAAAACAAAACAGGGGCGGATGAACGATTTTCTGCTTGTCCACCGGCTCCGCTACCCGATAGTGCAACTGGCCAAACCGGCAATCAGCGTATTGCCTCCGCACTTGCACCAAACTCTGCTGGGCCATTCCTCCCGTTGGCCACGCCAAGGCCCAAAGCAGCCACCAGCCCATCCTAATTTGATACTGGCCAGTTTGCTGCCTCATCGCTGGCCACAATTTTGGTCGATCACCGCTTGGGCCCCAGCAAAACCCAGTTCCAGTGCGCGTTGCAAATGGGCACACGCATCCTGGGCCTTGGCCTGGCCCAGTTGGAGTTCAGCCAAGCCCAGGGCATGGTGGGCCCGGGCGAAATCAGGGTCTAACTCGACCGCCCGGTGAAAATCTGCTGCGGCCTTGGCAAAATCTTGGGTGGCCAAGTAGGTTTGTCCCCGGTTGAAGTACAAATTGCGATCGGTTTGGTTCATACTGGCCGCCCGGTTGAAATCGGCCAAGGCTTCTTTGTGGCGGTGCATGGCCGCCAAAACCGAGGCCCGGTTGAGGTACAAATCATACACAGCCTGATCCAATACCAATGCCTGATCGTAATCTTTCAGGGCCTCATCTGGCTGTTTCAGTTGCAGATAGGCATTCCCCCGGTTGTAGAAATACTTGTAGTTCGCATTGTCAAGTTTTATGGCTTGGTTAAAACTGGCCAAGGCTTCATTGGCTTGGCCAGTTTCCAGATAGGCAAAGCCCAGCATGTTCCACAAATCGGCCCGATCCAATTCACTTTTTTTGGCCGCCAATAGGGTTACTACTTGGGCATATTGTTTTTGATCCAACAATGCTTTGGCCTGGGTAAACAACCCTTCGGCTGGGGAACCACAAGCAACCCACAGAAAAAGTGCGGAAAAAACCGAAAAAAAGAGGTTGGGCTTCATAAGAAAATGGGCTGCGTGAATGATACCGAAATTGCAATGGATTGGGGGAATTGGGCCGGGTGATTGTCCAGACTTTCAATCTTTTATTTGCTTGGTTCTTCCCAGCATTGGTGGCGTAAAGTTATGTAAAAAGCCGCCCAAGTGAATCGGGCGGCTTTTCGGTCAAAGCTCAATGCGTGGTCCAACGGTCTATTTGCTGGCCCGCATGTTGTCAAAAGCGTTCATCACTTCTTGTACGTGCCCACGCGAAACCTCGAGCATGGCGGTTTCTTCGGCGTTCAATTGCAACTCAATCACGCGCTCGATCCCGTTTTTGCCCAAAACGACCGGAACGCCCAGGTAAGTCCCATTGATGCCATATTCGCCTTCCAGTTTCATGCACACGGGGAACACGCGCTTCTGGTCGCGGGCAATGGCCTCCACCATTTGGGCCGCTGCCGACCCGGGGGCATACCACGCCGAAGTGCCCATCAGTTTCACCAATTCGCCCCCACCCACTTTGGTCCGCTCACAGATGGCGTTCAATTTTTCGCTGTCGATCAATTCCGTGACCGGGATACCGCTCACCGTGGTGTAGCGGGGCAGGGGAACCATCGTATCGCCGTGGCCACCGAGGATCATGGCTTGGATATCCTTGGGCGACAAGTCGAGGGCTTCGGCCAAAAACGCCCGATAACGTGCCGTATCCAAGATCCCGGCCATGCCCATCACCCGCGTCCGGGGGAAACCCGAGGTCAGGTGCGCCGCGTAGGTCATCACGTCCAACGGGTTGGAAACGATGATGAGGATCGTGTTGGGGGAATATTTAACAATATTTTCAGTAACCGAAGTCACTATTTCGGAATTGACCGAAATGAGGTCGTCCCGGCTCATGCCCGGTTTGCGGGGCAAGCCAGAGGTAATGACCACAATGTCAGACCCTTCGGTGCGGCCATAATCGGCCGTTACGCCCACTGTACGGCTGTCGTACAAATCAATGGGGGATTTTTGCCAAATGTCCAACGCCTTGCCTTGGGCAATGCCATCTTTGATATCGACCAGTACAATCTCATTGGCGATTTCCTTATACGCTAAAACATCGGCACAAGTGGCTCCTACATTGCCAGCGCCTACAACGGTTACTTTCATAAATTTATCAAGGTTATTTATTTGAAGCTAAAGGTGTGCGAATTTACAGGCGGTAATTTGATATTCAAAATTTTTGGCCGTACGCTTGTGATATATTACTGAACTGGGGGAATACCCCATTTCTTTGGGGCTGGAACCTCAGGTCCGATTTTATTTGTTTGATTCATCGAAAACCCGCGTGCAAATGTCAACCTATCTTCGCTCTATTTTTGCTGCTGTTTGCCTGATCGGGCTCTTTGTGACC
>JAYUVL010000108.1:0-9599 GCA_043754075.1 Cytophagales bacterium
GCTTGTCCCACTGACAACCCCGGAGGGGTGCCATGTTTATAGCCCAAGAATATTGAGGAAAAACCAGCCCCGTAGGAGTGGCATGACATGATGCCACCCTTACGGAGCTGGAGACATGGGGCCATTGCGGCCGGGGGTTCCCACCCCCGGCTACCCATATTTCACCCCGATGGGGTTGTCGCGCAATGGCCGGCATAACCAGGCCCCGCCACCGCCAGATACCTTTTTCGGGCCGATTGGCCTACCCGCCGAAACAAGGTTTTCTGACCACTAGCGTGGAACATAATTTTAAACAACCTCTTAAGCGTCGTAAGGTCAAAACCCTTGACTTGGCCACTAAAATCAGAAGTTGACCAGCTTTTTGGCAATATCGGCCCGCAACGATTCATAATGGTGATCGTAATAGTACTCGGCTATCTCGGCGGCCGTGGCGACCCATACATCCGGGTGCGAAGTAATGTAGGCCAAAGCCTCATCAAATGCCTTGATCCGGTGCGGGTGCCCCACCAAATAGGCATGGAGCGGGATGCACATGACCGTGCCCGAAGTTTCACCTTCCGCGTAGAGGGTGTCAAATTGCCGCTTCAACACCTCGCCGTAGTGCCGAGGCGACTGTAAATAGGAATTGTAACAGATCACGTCATTCACTTCCAGCGAATAGGGCATTGAAATGAGCCGCCCGGTTTTAACGTGCAACGGCTGGGGCTGGTCGTCTTGGAACAAGTCGCACGAATACCAGATGCCATACTCGGCCAACAGGTCAAAAGTGCGCTCCGTGTGGGTGAGCGCGGGGGCCAGCCAACCCCGGATGGTTTGCCCCGTGGCGGCTTTCACGGTTTGGAGCGCATCCTCGATAATGGCCCGTTCTTGGGCCTCATCCATACCGTAGCAATAGCGGGTGTTGTAAATCCCGTGCGAAAAAAATTCCCAATCGCGTTTGGCACAGGCCGCGATGATCTCGGGGTGGTGTTGGCACATGGCCACACTGAGCGAAATGCTGCCGCGCACCCCGTGGCGATCCATCGCCTCCATCATCCGGTAGTGGCCCACGCGGTTCCCATAGTCGCGCATGGCATAGCCCCGCAGATCGGGGTGGGGTCGCGCCCAAGGTTTGCGTTGGGGATTGGTGGGTGGGTCCAATTCATAAAACTCAATGTTGGGAGCTACCCAAAAAGCCAATTTGGCGCCGTTCTTCCACCGGATGGGTGGCCGATTGGTATAGGCCCAGTAGTCGTAAAGTTGTGGATCGCGCATGGGAAATGGGTTGGTGAGTGCTGCCGCACTAAAACTAGCCTGTCAGGTATTGCGAGCATTTTTCTAGCTTGGCTTTTGGACCACGAATGAAATGACAGGGGTAGATCGGGCGGTAGTGCTCAAATTTTTTCAGTCAAGGGGATTTTATCCACCAAATATAAACTAGGTTTGATTGAACAAAGTTAAAATGCGTTTCTGACGCTTTAAGTTTTGGGGGCGTGCTGCTTGCCCACGCTGTTGAACAAAAGTAGGAAAACAAAACGTTACACCGAGTACCAAACTTGCCACAAACACAAAGGGGACAATCTCTCCATTAGGTGATTGTCAAAGTTCCCAAACCGCTGAGTAGCGCATCCAGTTTGAGAACTTTGACAAGCAATGCGGTTTGCGGATTATTAAAATCCAATTTCCACCATTTGATGGCCCCGCAGTTCGGGGAGGGTGAAACTGACCCGGCCACTGCTCTGCTTAAAGGCTAGCGTGCGGCCTTCGGGCACGGTGATCACTTTGCGCACCGGTTTGGGCACCCGGATGCTGGCCTGGATGTTTTGGACGGGCAGCACATCCTCGATCACATCAAACTCGCTGCCCCGCCGCTCGGGTACATAGTGCAATAGGTGTAATACATTCCGGTTTTTGGCCACTTGGTGGTTAAGGGTGGCCACTGTTGCGCTGGGTGCGCCCACCAGTCGCACTGCTGGATCGGGAAGCAGGGCTTTTACCGCATTGAGAAACACTTCGCGACACCAGCGCGGCGCGCTCCGGGCATACTGGGTGCAGATCGGGTGCATGAAATAGACCACTTTGCCGTTTTGGGTCACGGCCGGGTAGCTGGCCTTGCCCGCCGAGGGCGTGTGCCGGTGCGAGCTGAAGTGCTCCCAAGTCCGGTTGAAATAGGGAGCATTGGCCATGAGCAAGGCTTGGGCCGTAGTAGTTTTTACTTCCATGCCCTTGAGGTACATCACCAGTTCGGTAGCTGGCAATCCTTGGCCCAAGCCCGATCCGTTGAGGGCCAAAAAGTCGGGGCTGAACGGGGCTTCCCCGACCAGTTCCAAGCCAAAAAGTGGGGTGGCAAATGCTTTGCCGTCTGGGGCCAGCCCCGATTTGTACGAAGCGAGCACCGCCCCGCCCTTACTGACAAAATCTTCCAGTTTAGTTTTTAGGGCCGCGTCCACCGGGATTTGGTCGGGCAGGATCAGGAGTTGGTAGCTGGCCAGATCGCTCTGGCTGTCCACCACGTCAAACTGGTGCTTGCCTTCTTGAAGCATCCGCACCACGCCCATCATCTGTTCGGGTGTGCGGGCCGATTCGGCCACCGTCCCTCGGTTAAAAAATTCCTCGGCACTGAACACCCCAATATCGGCGATCGCCTTAGCGTTCTCGCACCAAGCTTCTTTCTGAGCCACTTGGGCATACACCCCACCAATGAGATCGTAGGTGGCTGCATCGAGCACACCCCGCGGGTGCAACTGGTCACCTACTGAACACTTGGCATTGAGGGCCAGCATATTAAAGCACTCAAACTCAAGGGCTGCCTGATTTTTGAGCGAATGAAAATCACCCCACGAAGTGTGGAACTTGCCCGTCATGCCCATATTTTCCAAGCCCAGCGTCCGGGCATAGCGGCCCGTGAGCGGGAAGTGCAGGTAGCCCCAACCGCCCGAGGGCAAGGACTCCAGTTCCAAATGGCTGTTGTACGGTAGGCTGGGGCGAATACCCGGCCCAATGTGCCCCCCGTTGTAGAAAATGGTGCAGTCCTTGTCCATTTTTCGGATAAACGCCGTCAATTCTTTTTTATAATCGTTCATCACCGATTGGTAATACGCAAATCGCACTTCGGGCTTGCTGGCATCCAACCCTTTTTTGCGCATTCCGGCCAGACAAGCCTCGTTGGCATTGGGATACACGTGGTGGATGTCCAAGAAAAGGCCGTGCACGGGCACTTTCTCAAACAATTCGGTCAAATACGCCTTGAGAAAATTCAGGTAGGGCGTATGGACGCACAAGTGCTCGTAAAACCCCGGCTCAAAGGTTTTATTGCCATAGGGCCGGCCCTCTTCGTCGCGCATGAGCCATTCGGGGTGCTCGCGGGCGGTGAACTCGTCCCACTGCACGGTCACATAGATGGGGGTGCGTATATTGGCCTTGTGGCAGGCCGCCACTTGTTCCTCGAGTAGTTTGGGGTGCTGGTTGAACGGGTGCCGCCGTTCGGGGAACTGGTTGGTTTCGTGGTAGATATACCCGTGGTGGCAGCGGCCAAAGACAGTGACCGAGTTGACACTGGCTTTCTTGAGCGTAGCGGCAAACCGCTCGGCATCAAAATCGGCGGCTATCCCGGGGATCTGGCCGCTGGTGTGGTAATCGAGGTGAACTTGGCGAAAACGCAGGGGCAGGCTCTGGTCCAGCGGCCCATCGGCCAAAGCGGTAGTGGGTTGCTCCGTGCCGCGCAAGGCCGGATTTGCCGCCATTGATTGGGCCAAGCTCAGTGCCCCCGCAGTGAGGGCAGATTTGTGGATAAAATTTCGTCGGTTCATGTTGTTTCTTATGATCGTAGTCTAATTAGTGTGGGTTTTTTGTGGACAACCAAAACTACAAACTTTTTTTGACTGTTGCCCGTTCTGATGACCGTTATGGACAATTGGCGGAAAAAGTAGCTAGGCGAGATGGTTGATTCCGGCATTGGCCCGTGTATCAATAAAGTCTCGGCAAATGGCAAGAACTGGCCAGGTCGTACCATGCACAAAGCTTGAGACCGATGGCCACCACCTCGGGAAAGTTCTTTTATTTATAACAGTCAAGGTAGTTAAAATTGTTGATAATCAGTTGTTTGTGGAATATAAAAAACCACAAACTCGATTGGTAAATGAATTTAAACAACTAAAAATCAGGTTGTTGGTAAAGTGCAGTAACTGAACCAGTAGGGCTGTCCCGACCGCAGCCAGCCCACATGCACCCGTCGGGGCATATGCTAGTTTGAAAATCTTTGGCTGCCAACCTGTATGTGGCACAAGGCTTGCCACATTGAATTGAGGGGTGCAAAAGTGGAAAAGTTGGCCGGCAGAGTCTAATCCGCCCAACGATTTCGCGTATGTCAGTGTATGAGTAATGATGGCACAGGTGGGACAATCGCGGCTGACCAAACGTTAAAATGCGAATAATCGTCCCAGCCAGACCAACATCAGGGGTTACTATTGGCCGATTAACCGATTAAAACAAAAACGCTTGAAACTGCTTTTTTCTATCGGGTTTCTTGACATCAAATGGGCCGATATACTGGACATTGCGCTGGTGAGCCTATTGCTGTTTAGCCTTTACCGACTGGTCAAGGGTACGGTGGCCCTGCGCATTCTTAGTGGCTTTTTGGTGCTTTATCTCATTTTTCTGGTAGTGCAGGCCACCCGGATGGAGCTGTTGACGCTCATTCTCGATAAGTTCATGGGGGTCAGCGTGATTGCGGCCATCATTTTGTTCCAACAAGAAATTCGTAAATTCCTGCTCATCATTGGCAAGTCCACAGATCTGAATGGATTGGATTTTTTGCGGTTTTTCCGTCGGAACCGATTGCAGCCCTATGAACTCAACGTAGCGGTTTTGATCGAGACCATGCGGGCACTGGGCGCCAGCAATACAGGCGCGTTGATCGTGATCTCGCGCGATGTTAACCTGGAAAATTATGCCGAAACGGGAGACACCATTGATGCCCTGATTTCCAAGCGATTATTGATTGCCATATTCAACCGGAACAGCCCCCTGCACGATGGGGCCGTGCTCATCGCCAACGGGCGGCTCAAGGCGGCGCGCTGCATTTTGCCCGTGTCCGACAACCGCAACATTCCGGCTAATATGGGCCTGCGCCATCGGGCGGCCATCGGCATGACCGAAGTGACGGATACACTGGTATTGATCGTGTCCGAAGAAACCGGCCAACTCTCGGTGGCTAGAGGTGGGCGGGTGATGCACAACCTCTCCCCGCTCGATATTCGCGCCCAAGTGGATCAGTACATTACGGCCATCGAAATGCCCGACAACCAAACCGCCGATCAAGCGGTGGCTGTGGCCAGTTGACGACCCACTTTTAGGCCCGGGCAACTGGCCACCGCCACCTCATTTGTGAAAGTAACTCCCGTTGGCAGCAGTTGGATGGTGATTTTCAAACAGCCCAATTAAGATTCCCAATTCAAAATCACTCACTCCGCAGACTCTTCACCGGATTTGCCAGCGCGGCCTTAACTGATCTATAACTCACTGTGAGCAAGGCAATTGATAATGCGCTAAGCCCAGCGATCAAAAAGGTACCTATCCCAATGTCAGTCTTAAAAGCAAAACCAGCAAGCCACTTGTCCATCGCATAGTAACCAATAGGTGCTGCGATTAAAAAAGCAATCATTACCAACTTAGTAAAATCTTTGGAAAGCAAAAAGATCAAACCACTTACTGATGCGCCCATGACCTTGCGCACACCTATTTCTTTCATCTTTTGCTCGGCAGTGAAGGTAGTCAAACCATACAAGCCCAAGCACGAAATCAGAATGGCGATCAAAGTGAAATAAGTTACAATTGCGGACATCTTCTGTTCACTTTCGTATTTTTTCTGAAATTCTTGGTCTAAAAATGAATATTCGAACGGCGCATTGGCGTTGATCTTCTGCCAAGTATCTTCCAAAAATCTCAAAGTTCCCTGCAAATCTTTAGAATTGGTATTGAGCACCATGCAAGTATATTTTGTCCCATTGCCCATCAGAAATCCAAAAGGCTCAACTTTTTTGTGCAGGGTTTCAAAGTGAAAATCTTTTACCACACCGACCAATTCGAATGCTGTCCTTCTGCCTTCCCACTCCCAATATACCTTTTTGCCTATTGCCTCTTCCAGTTTGATGTTCATTGATTTAATGGCAGACTCATTCAAAACGATTGCCTTGGAAGTATCGGAGGGAAAGTCTTTGGAGAAGTACCTTCCTTTGAGCAATTTCATCCCCAGTGCTTCATTGTAGCCATAATCGATGTAGTTGAGCCTGACAAGCGAGGCATCATCCATACTTTTGCCTTCGGTAAAGAATCTCTTATCATGGACCACAAACGAACTTGGATAAGCGGTTCCCGCAGAAGCATTGGTAATTTGCGGGTTTTTCAAAATTTCATCACGGAACACAGTATATGTTTTTCCAACCTCATCAGTTTGCAGGGGGACGATAATTTTCTGCGCTTTTTCAAAACCCAAATCTTTTTCTTGGATAAAACGCATCTGTCGGTAAATCACCACAGTAGCCAAAATCAGGCAAATAGAAATGACAAATTGGAAAACGACCAAGCCCTTTCTCAAAGCAATTGCCGAAAGGCTATTCATCAGCTTACCTTTGAGTACGTTTGCAGGATTAAACGCAGAAAGATAAAAGGCGGGATAGCTGCCGGCCAAAATACCCGTAATACCCGCCAAAGCTACTAACCACAAAATTTTGTTGTAATCTTTTAAAATATTGAAACCTAATATTTTGCCTGTCAAGTTGTTAAAAATGGGCAAGGAAAGCTCGACAAGAAAATACGCAAGTAAAAGTGCAATAAAGCTGATAATCAGTGACTCGCCTAAAAACTGCCGGATAATCATGCTTCTGACTGCTCCCATCACCTTCCGAACTCCTACTTCCTGCGCCCGCTTGCTGGAGCGAGCCGTACTCAGATTCATAAAATTGATGCAAGCAATCAGCAAAGTAAAAAGGGCAATCGTACCCAGAATGTAGAGGTAAGTGATACTTCCTGTATTTGCCGAATCCCGATTAAAGTCAGAACGAAGGTGAATGTCCAAAAGCGGTTGTAGGTAGTGATTTTTTTGAATTCCTAGCTCTTTGAGTTGTTTAGCGCCATATTTTTGAAAGAACGTAGGAATTTTCGCTTCTAATGCTTTATAATCTGTATTGGGTTGAAGTTTTAGATAGGTGGTAAACATATTATTGGAAGCCCAGCTGTCCAAATTCATTACCCATTCGCCTAAGCCTTTGCTTCTCATAGCAATAAAAAAGCGAGCTGTAATGTGCGTGTTTTTGTCATTTTTGATTACGCCAGTAATTCTAAAATCTTCTTCGCCAAAAGTATTGCCAATACGCAGGGTTTTATCTAAAGGGCTTTCCTTACCAAACAGTTTTTCTGCTACTTCTTGGGTAAGCACCACAGAATTGGGCTCGTACAAGGCTTTTTGTGGATTCCCATAAATAAATTCATAGTCAAAGACTTGAAAAAAAGTAGAGTCCACCAAATAGCCTTTGGTTTCATACAATGACTTGATCACCTGTCCATTGTCTATGATTTTCATCATGCTTTTATCCACCATTGGAGGCACAAGCAAGCGAGTACTAGCTACCACCTCCGGAAACTCTCTTTGCATCGCAAAGGCCAGCGGGGCCGCTGTTCCTGCGCTCTTTTCTCTTTTATCGGAGGTGATAAACTCTGTGATAAGCCGATAGATGTTTGCAGAATCTGTATAGTGCTGGTCATAACTTTGCTCTTTCTCAATAAAAAGCATAATGAGCAGACAGCAAGCCATGCCCACAGACAAGCCAAAAATATTGATCATAGAAAAAGACTTACTTTTCCACAGATTCCGAAGCGCAATTTTTATATAATTTTTGAACATTAGTTTTAGATTTTGATGTAGTGAGAAATTGATATGTTGCGATCATAATGTTTTTATTCTGACCGTAGCGATTTTACCGGATTCATCAATGCTGCCTTAACTGATTTATAACTCACTGTTAGCAAGGCAATTGCAATAGCACCGAGCCCCGCAATTGCAAAGAGCTCCCAGCGCATCCCTATTTTATAGGCAAAATCGGCCAACCATCTATCTGCGGCATAGTAGGCTATTGGAATTGCGATAACAAAAGCAATGCCCACTAGCCCTAAAAAGTCTTTGGAAAGTAAAAAGGTAATTTGTGAAACACTTGCCCCAAGCACCTTGCGGACTCCTATTTCTTTCGTTCTTTGGTTAACCATGAAAGAGACCAAGCCAAACAAGCCCAAAGCAGAAATCAAAATCGCCAAAAAAGTAGCCGATTGCATGAGTTTTGCCGCTTTCATTTCTCCCTCATAAAATTGATTAATCCTGTCATCAAACCATGCTGCCTCAAATTTTTCATCTGTATTAGGATAAACTTCATTGTACATTTTCTCAATTTGTTTAACGCTTGCTTGCACTTCTTCAGGTTTTTTGCCTTTGGTTTGTAGTTTGATATTGAGGGCATTTGCATACTTATTTTCAGATCCAATGAAAGTAGGCTCTATGGTTTTATGCAAAGGCTGAATATGAAAGTCTTTGATTACGCCCACAATAGGATAAATAGCTCCATTAAAAGCAATAATTTCTTGGTTGAGTGCCTCTTGTGGATTCTTAAAACCTAAAATTTTCAGATACGCCTCATTGATTACCAACTCTTTGGTTGTGTCGGAGTTATGGATATTTCTGCCTGCCAATAGTTTAAGCCCGAACATGGGAATAAATGTGCTATCACCAGACTTTCTGTGCGCATTGATTTCCATGAGTTCCGTTCCTTTCTTGAATTTGAGTACAGTGGTACTATACCCTTTTTCTGTGATTGCATTGCTACTAAGACTAATTTGCTGTACTTCGGGTATTTGCCGTATTCTGTCCATCAAAGTAAATTTCAATTTTTCTTTGACAGTATCTTCCCAAAACCCGGGCGTATTGAAAGTGAGTATCTCATCTTTTTGAAAGCCCATGTCTTTGTTGATCATAAAGTCAATCTGGCTACTGACAATCAAAGTCCCAATGATGAATGCCTGTGAAATAGCAAATTGGGTAATGATTAAACTTTTTCTCAAATAAGCTTTTCTGCTACTTGTCTTGCTGGCCGAAATTTGGTTTTTCATTGCCAAGATAGGAGAAAAAGCAGAAAGCACAAAGGCGGGATAAAGCCCTGATAAACAGCTTACTATTGCCCAAATACACCCAAAGAACAGTAAAGTTTGGGGTGCAATCAGGTCTAAGACTACACCTTTGGGGATATAGTCGGAGAAAATCCACAAGGACTGCTCTGCCACAAAAATGGACAGCAAAATAGCAAAAAAAGTAACAATGGAAGTTTCACCCAAAAATTGGAGAACCAGGTGTTTGCGACTGCTACCCAGCGTTTTTCTAATGCCGACTTCTTTTGCTCGGTAAATAGATTGGGCGGTTTCCAGATTGATAAAATTAATGCAGGCAATCAGGAGGAGAATCACCGCAACTATGGCAAGCCCATAAAGTGTGGCTAAATTTGCCTGTCTTTCAAAATTGCCATATTCTTGGCTAAAATGCAGATCAGAAAGCGGCTGCAAAGCAAATTTGTGCTTAAAAT
>JAYUVL010000109.1:0-7599 GCA_043754075.1 Cytophagales bacterium
TTTATTTTTAGGTCAAACGACCGCAAATGAGTTGGTCACTCACTGTTTTGATGAGTCACTGAACCCCAACTAAATGAAGCCATACTTTCAACAGTCACAATTTTCAATTTTCCGCCCAAGGTTAGCCCCACCGGGCAACATCGGTCTGCCAATGGCGAGGCCCCTCGGCAGGCCGGCCCACTAGCGCCCCGCCCTAGCCACCGAGGGCTGTTCACTGGGGCAAGTAAAAATTCACCACTTGGCCCAATCCAGAAAGTCGGGGCGCGCATTTTTCCAGTTCCGGCAAGGCCCAAAACTGGTAAAACAGCCCATTAATTTGTTGAAAAGTGACCACCACGCCTGCGAAAATACATTTTTTAGCATATTTGCTCACCGATTCGTAAATTGGCCCCAATGAAACGCCGGTCATTCATCCTAAGAACCATCGCTGCGGTGTGGGCGTGGCTGTTGCCACAGACTGCATGGGCCGCCCCGTCCCGGGCAATGGGGGTAAACGGCTGGCTGGCTCGCCGGCAAATGGGCTTTGTGCTGCCCCATGAGCACGTCATAGTTGATTTTGTGGGGGCAGACAAAATCGGGCCGGGCCGCTACAATGCCGAAGAGGTGTTCCGCTTGGCCCTGCCCAAACTGGTGGCCATCAAACAAAGGGGCGTTCATACGTTTATCGACTGCACCCCCAACTATATTGGCCGCGACGTGGCCCTGTTGCAGCGTTTGGCCCAAGCCAGCGGCCTAAACATCATTACCAATACGGGCTATTACGGTGCGGCGGGCCAGAAATTCCTGCCGCCACACGTCTTCACCGAAACTGCCGAGCAACTGGCCGCCCGCTGGGTGCGCGAATGGGAGGAGGGCATCGAGGGCACGGGCATCCGTCCGGGTTTCATTAAAATCGGGGCAGATGCCGGGCCTCTGACCGAAGCCCAGCAGAAAACGGTGCGGGCAGCGGCCCTGACCCACCGCCAAACCGGCCTCAGCATTGGGATGCACTGTGGCAAGGGCGTGGCCCAAGAGGCATTGCAGATCATCCAGAGCTTGGGGGTGGCGCCGTCGGCCTATATCTGGATCCATGCCCAAAACGAGCCCCGCCGAGAACTGCACTTGGCCGCTGCCCGGGCTGGGGCTTGGGTCGAATTTGATGGGATGCACCCAACCTATCAGGCCATCGACGCCCAGGAGCAGCACTTGAATTTTCTCCTCGATATGAAGCGGGAAAAATTATTGCACCGGGCGCTTATTTCACAAGATTCGGGCTGGTACAATGTCGGTGAGGCCCAAGGTGGCACGTTTGCCGGCTACACCGATCTGATTGATCATTTCTTGCCCCTATTGCGCCGAAACGGGTTCAGCCAAAATGAACTGGATCGGTTATTCATCCAACAACCTTTCCAAGCTTTTGCGGTGCGAAAACGGCTGAGTTGAAGTATTTTCCCAAAAAATGTGGTCGCTCGGCGATCAGGGCATTCATTTATCTGATTATTCGCGCGTTAATTTTTCTTAAAATCAAACCCCAAGTCATAACCTTTCCCGGCTCTTACCAGTAACTAACTTAGAAAAATTCTAAATAAGCGATGAAAAAAAGGGCTTTGCCATAATCAAAAGCCAGCGGATTTAGTTTAAGTGGCACACTTTAGCGGCAAAACTAGCGTTTTGACACCCTGACCGCTTGCAAAGGCATCGCCACCATTAATGAAGCAATCGTTGCTACAACAACAATACTACCTAGACTGATTTTATTCCCGTATGAGAGCATCACAGTTTGTGCCCATTACCAAACGACTAGCGGGGCTGATCCACCATGGCTCCAAATTATTCAACCTCACCGATGAGTACCAGAACACCTACAGCTACCAAGAGAATACGGACGCCTTTATTGATGGCCTGACCGATAAATGCCAATCCATCGAACTGGCCCTGCTGCGCAACAAAGTGGCCAAGGAAAGACTGCCCGAACTGATCGCGCTCGTAAATGTGCCCATTCTGTTGTTTTCTCGACAGAATGGCAGTACGCTGCCCCTCATCATCGCCAAAGATGAGGATGAACAACCTGTGTATTATTTGTACCCAAGCGATGCAGTAGAGCAAAAAATAGCGGACGCCATGCCCTTGTTGGATGCGGTGGTGACCGATTCAGAGGGACAACTGGTGTACCTGACCCCGTTTCCGATGAACTCGCTGGTCAGCAAGCCAGAAACTGGCAAAGAAAAATCCGCCAGCCCGATTGAACGACTGCTGCACTTGCTGGCCATGGAGCAAAAGGACATCTGGTACATTTATTTCTACGCGGTCATCATTGCGGCCATCAGCTTGACGCTGCCCTTGGGCATTCAGGCCACGATCGAACTGGTTTCGGGCGGGGTCATTTTCAGCTCCATTGTGTTGATCATCGCCTTTGTCATCATCGGAATCGTGGGGGCGGGCGGCCTCCAAATCCTCCAGTACAATATTGTTGAGGTCATCCAGCGGCGGGTGTTTGTCAAGGCCGCTTTTGAATTTGCTTATCGCCTGCCGCGCTTGCGGGCCGAATCAGTGTTCAATTCCTACACCCCGGAATTGATGAACCGCTTCTTTGATGTGCTCACCATCCAGAAAAGTTTGCCCAAGATCCTCATCGATCTGGCCAGCGCAGTGCTACAAATCCTGTTCGGGATCATCCTCCTGTCGTTCTACCACCCCTTCTTTATCATTTTTGGGGTGTTTTTGCTGGTCATGTTGGGGGTCATCTTTTACCTGACCGGGCCCGATGGTCTCAAAACCAGCCTCACCGAATCCAAGTACAAGTACCGGGTGGTGCATTGGCTGGAGGAAGTAGCCCGCTCGCTCGAAGCTTTCAAAATGGCGGGGCACACCAGCCTGCCCCTGACCAAGACCGAGAACCTGGTCAACCACTATTTGTATTACCGCAAGAAACACTTTAAGGTGCTGATGACCCAATTTGCCAACATCATTGCCTTTAAAACCCTTATTACCGGGGGATTGCTCATCATCGGCACTATTCTGGTGATTGACCGCCAGATTCTGATTGGACAATTTGTGGCCGCCGAAGTGGTGATCATTTTGATCTTGGGGGCAGTGGAAAAAGTAATTTTGAGCATGAGCTATATTTATGATGCCCTAACCGCCGTGGACAAGATAGGGCACGTGACCGACATCCCGCTGGAACGCAAAGGGGGGATTGCCATTGCCAAAAATACGCTAACTGGTGGGCACATTGTAGCCAAAAATTTACAATACAAATATCCACATACTAACGGGGCCACCCTGAGCGGGATCGATTTGGACATTCGGCCCGGGGAACGGATCGCCCTGGCCGGGTTCAACAATTCGGGAAAAAACACTTTTGTCAAGGTGCTGTGCGGAATCTTGGAAGATTATACCGGCACGGTAATGCTCAACAACCTTTCCCTGCGCGACATCAACGTGACCAACTTGCGCGATGCGATCGGGGCCAATTTTGCCATGGAAGATATTTTTGATGCCTCTATATTGGAAAACGTTACCATGGGCAAGCCCGAAATCTGCTACCAAGATGCCATCTGGGCCTTGGAAAGCGTGGGCCTGTACGACACCGTGACCAAGATGGAAAAAGGCTTGCAAACCGAACTGACCGCCGGGGCCAAAACCTTTTCCAGCAGTATGCACGTCAAACTGACGCTGGCCCGGTGCATTGCCGAGCGGCCCCAAGTGCTCATCCTGCACGATTTCCTGAACATGCTCCAAAAAGATGAGCGGCTGCGGCTCCTCAACTTCCTAATGGACCGCAATAACCCTTGGACCCTCATCATGGTGTCCAACGACCCGCTCGTGCTCTCAACCGTGGACCGGGTGGTGTTGATGAAAGACGGAAAAGTAGCGGAGGATGGTCCTTATGAATCTTTGGTAAAAACTCAAACTTTTCGCGATACCCTGTTTGAAAACTGAACAAAACCCTCAAAATGCTAAATATATCTAAACACAACCCCGTGGAACAAGATCTGGTCAAGGACATGATGAGTTCTTCGGAGGTCCTCAACACACCCAGGGCCGCCCGGGTGCTGCGCTACTGGCTCGCCGGGTTTTGCATCTTGTTTTTTGTGGTAATCTTTCTCCCTTGGCAACAAAACATTACCGCCGAGGGCAGTGTGACAGCGCTCACTCCCCAAGACCGGCCCCAAACGGTGGAATCGGCCATTGCTGGGCGGATCCGCAAGTGGTATGTGCGCGAAGGACAAAATGTGCTCAAAGGCGATACTATCCTGACCTTGGACGAGATCAAAGAGAAATATTTTGACCCCCAACTGCTGACCCGCTTGGCCGAACAGATCAAAGGCAAAGAAGACGCGATCGAATCGTATGAAGCCAAGATAGTCAATTATCAGAACCAGACAGCGGCCCTGGAGCAATCCCTCCAGCTATTGCTGGCCCAGCAACAAAATAAGATCTTGCAAACCCGGGCCAAGATCGTGAGCGACAGTGCTGATTTTGAAGCCGAAAAAAACCAGTTTGCCTTCGTGCGGCGGCAGGCCGAAGTGGGCAAAGAGCAATTTGACAAAGGGTTGATGTCGCTCATCGCCTATGAAAGCCGCAAAGCTAAATTTCAGGAAACCAACGCCAAAATCGTTTCTCTGGAAAACAAACTGCTCCAAGCTCGGCAAGAATACCTCAATGCCCGCTTGGAATTGACGGTGAAAAAAGCCGAATATCGCGAAAAAATTGCCAAGGCCCAATCTGACCTGAACGCGACCCGGGCCAGTATGGCCGACGGACAGACCGAGCTGGCCAAACTCCGCAATGAGCGGGCCAACATGACCATCCGCAACGACCAGTATGTGCTCCGCGCCCCGCAAGACGGGATGGTGGTCAAAGCCCTCAAGGCTGGTATTGGCGAAACGATCAAAGAACAAGAGGCTGTCGTCACGGTAATGCCGGCCAATCCAGCAGTGGCAGTGGAACTTTACGTCAAGCCCATGGATGTGCCCTTGCTATCGATTGGGCGGGAGGTCCGGCTAGAATTTGACGGCTGGCCCGCGCTGCAATTTTCGGGCTGGCCCAACGTGGCCGTGGGTACTTTTGGGGGCACGATCTCGGTCATCGATGCAGTGGACAGCAAAGCGGGCAAATACCGCCTGCTGGTCAGCCCGATGCCCGGCGACGAGCTCTGGCCGGTGCAGTTGCGCCAAGGGTCGTCAGTGTATGGCTGGGCCATGCTGGACGATGTGCCCATCTGGTACGAGATTTGGCGGCAGCTCAACGGTTTCCCGGCCAGTTTGAAAGAAGCACCGGAGGGTGCGAGCAGCGAATCCAAAAAATAGCCAATTTATGCCGTCAACTCAGGTGCAACCTACCATTTAACCCAATTTACACCACAATGAGAATTGCCCTCGTTGCCATTCTGTGTATTGTTATCCACCCGTCATTGGCCCAAGAAAAAGCCGGAGAGGTGGTATATGGGGTGCAGGATTTTTACCAACAACTCGTAGTGGGCCACCCGCTGGTGAAACAAGCCCAACTGCTGAGCGATCTGGCCCGCCAAGAAATCCGGTTGGCCCGGGGCGCATTTGACCCCAAACTGACCGCCGGGGCCGAAACCAAAGAGTTTCAGGAAACCCTCTATTACCGGGGCTGGCAAGGCGAGATCAAAGCCCAAACCATCTCTGGGGTAGAGGTGAAAGCTGGTTATGAACAATTGGGCGGGGTCTATGCCAACCCGCAAGAGTTGACACCCACTACAGGCCTGATCTATGCCGGCGTGGGCGTGCCCTTGGCGCAGGGCTTGCTCATCGATGCAAGGCGCGCTGCCCTGCGGGAGGCCAAGCTCGGCCAAGGCATTGCCGAAGCGGAGCGGGTCAAACTGATCAACAAAGTAATTTTACAGGCCACCAAAGACTATTGGCAGTGGTATGCGGCCCACAACTCCCGCCAGATTGCTCAAAAAGGTTACGATTTGGCCAAAATTCGCTTTGATGCCGTCAAAGATCGGGTCGACTATGGCGAACTGGCCCCCATCGACTCGGTCGAGGCCAAAATCACCTTGCAAGAACGCATGGTGGGGCTGAACGATGCCGAAGTTTATTACAACAATGCCCGACTCATCCTCTCCAACCACTTGTGGAGTGCCGATAGTGAACCGTTGGAACTGGCCAGCAACTTGACCCCCTCGCGCAACTTGAACGAAGTGACTTCAGAGGTGCAAAACTTGGACGATCTGGCGGCTTTTGCCCGGGAGAATCATCCCGAACTGCTCAAGCTGGGCTTCAAATTAAGCCAGTTGGCCGTGGCCCGCCGCCTTGGCATAGAGATGCTGAAGCCTATCCTGAATGTAAACTATAACTTTTTGGCCCCCAGTAACCGGATCGACAACGCCCACCGGTTGCCTGGCGGCTTGTTCCAAAACAATTACAAGGTGGGATTTGATTTTGCCATGCCGCTCTTCTTGCGCAAGGAACGGGCAAAGCTGGCCCAAATCAATATCAAACTACGGCAAACCGAACTGGACCGCACCCAACTCAACCGTGAAATCACCAACAGCATCAATGCAAATTACAATGACCTGCTCAATTTTCAACGCAATCTGATAGTGCAACAGAACGCAGTGAACAATTACCAAATCCTGCGCGATGGCGAGGTGATCAAGTTCGATGCCGGCGAAAGCTCTTTATTTTTGGTCAACAGTCGGGAAAGCAAGCTATTGGAGGCGGAACAAAAGTTGGTAGATTTGCAATTCAAATTCGCCAAGGCCCGCGCTGAATTGCGGTGGGCCGCCGGGAAGGGCTTGGAACCCTAGTCCTGAATCATCGTTAGACCACAAGTAATTCAAGCACTTTGAAAATGCCCAAGAACGAAGCACAAATCTCCGGTAAGCTCAATAAAGTTATCGTCGTGGGTGACCGTCTGCTGGTCAAGCCCAAGGTTCCCGACGAAAAGACCTCCAGCGGGCTGTACCTGCCCCCCGGGGTGCAAGAAAGCGAAAAAATCCAGAGCGGTTATGTGATGATTGCCGGCCCTGGTTATCCCGTGCCCAACCACGAGCTATCGGGCGAATCGTGGAAGGGTGAGGAGGAAAAAGTGCGGTACATGCCCTTGCAGGCCCATCCCGGTGATTTGGCCATTTTCTTGCAAAACTCCGCCTACGAGATCATGTATGAGGGCGAGTGCTATTTCATTGTGCCCCACAATGCGGTGCTAATGCTGGAGCGTGACCCGGAAATGTTTTAGCATTTTGTCAAAGCAAGATGGGCACTAGTTTAAAATACTGACTGGTACAGCCGTTCGCCCGCCCTTTATACTTTGAACAGTCGCAATTTTCAATTTTTTCGCCTCAGGTGTTGTTTAAAATTACGTTTCACGCCAGGGGTCAGAAAACCTTGTTTTGGCGGGCAGGCCAATCGGCCCGAAAAGGGTATCTGGCGGTGGCGGAGCCTGGTTATGCCGGCCATTGCGCGACAACCCCATCGGGGTGAAATATGGGTAGCCGGGGGTGGGACCCCCCGGCCGCAATGGCCCCACATCTCCAGCCCGTAGGGGTGGCATCATGTCATGCCACTCCTACGGGGCTGGTTTTTCCTCAATATTCTTGGGCTATAAACATGGCACCCCTCCGGGGTTGTCAGTGGGACAAGC
>JAYUVL010000110.1:0-16842 GCA_043754075.1 Cytophagales bacterium
ACACCGTGAACACTCACCGCACCCAGACAATCGCGGCAGACCGTCAACAAAAGCCCCATCCGATCACGGGGATCCAATTTCCAGTTTTCGGCGGCATGGGCCAGCACCCAGCCTTCGGGGATTAGCCCATCGAAAAAGGGAAACAAGTATTTGCTGGCATAGGGCTGGGCCCGCAGGGGCAGGGTCAAGCTCACAGGTTGGGCAGAGGGGAGGGACAGGTAACTGGTCAAATAGGTGAACTGATAGCCATCTTCATGCTCAAGAATGGAGCCTGCCAATTGGTCTTGGTAGTACACTTCGCCTTGCCTAATCATCGGCCACCTCCTTGCGGATGGCGCCCACTTGGCAGCCAAACAAGTCCAGTACTTGGTTCACTTTGTCCAATCGGAGGGAGGTTTTGCCCTGCTCCAGTTCGCGCACGAAACGCAGGCCCACTCCTGCCTTTTCGGCCAGATCGACTTGGGTCAATTTTAAGCTTTTGCGCTTGGTTTTGACAAATTGGGCCAATGGTGATCTTGGATACATACTATCCCTTTTCAGGGTCAATCGGGTTGTCTAGGACAATTATCGCCCTTTTCGGGTATAAAAACAAATCATTAGGTAAAAACATACCTTTGGGGGTATAAAAATGGGTAGTTGCCCAAAATTACCCCCGATAGGGTATCCATATTTGCTTTATTGACTACCCATTTTTAGGTGGGGGCCTACCATGAATCGGTCAGTTTATGTTCATTGATCCGCGCTTTGGCGGTTGGGTTGACTTGGTAGGTGGCCATAGCCCCGTTGCGGGCCACTTCCACCACCCGGTAGCCAGTGTAGGGCGTGCCCCAATTGCCCCCGAAATGGCCGTCAAAAAGATGGGGGACCGCCCCCACCTGCTTGAGCCCATCCTGATCGTGTTCGTGGCCGTGGAAAACGGCTCCCACTGGGTGCTTGGCCACCAGTTCATCAAATCCGGCACATTCAAGGCTGTTGGGCGCCCACTTGTGCGGGGGGATGTGGGCGAAAACGAAAACCGGCCCATTGTTCGTTTGGCCAGCTAGCAACCGCTCCATCTGGCCCAAGTCGGGACAGCGGTATTCTCCCGCTTCGTTGGAGGTGTCGAGCAAGACCACCCCCGAGCCCTTGATGCTCAAGCTGTGGTTGGTGGGGTAGCCCCACAGGTTGGCCCAAGCTTGATTGCTTATGCGGTCGTGGTTGCCCCGGGTACAGAAATAGGGCATGCTGAGCCGATCAAAAAACTGCTTCGCCTTGGGCATGAACTCGGGTTTGTCGTGGATTAAGTCGCCGTTGAGCACCACAAAATCCAGTTTTCGGGGCTTTTTATCGGCATTGAGCCAAGCGGCCAACTGGGCAAAATTGGTTTCGTAGTCCGTTTTGTCCTGCCCAAAATGGCCATCGGAGGCTACGGCAAAACGGAGGCGGGGCCGCCCGCCCGCCCATAGATCTGGGCTGGGCAATAGCAGTCCGCCCGCAGCAGCCAGCGATGTGCCGATGAATTGGCGGCGGGAAAACGAAAGGTGTGGCAAGGGAGTATACATGATGATAAATGTACCCTAATTGATAGATAGATTGGTTTTGTTTGGCTAAAAATCAAGGAACAGCTCTTGGACTAACCAAAAACTGCCGCAGTTGAACGGTGCAAAATTTTCTACCAAATCTTTCCCACCAGCAGGACTCACTTGGCCAGTGATTTGGCCCGCCGGTGGGAGATGCCACTCCGACAATAAAACCAGCGGATTGGCCCAAAACCGGGGAGGACTTGCCAGCCCCCCACCGATGGCATGGGGCCACTAACTGGCCAACAGCCGGATGACGGCCGCTGGGCTGACCTGCTCCGTGGGCGGCACCACGTCAATGCCCCGCCGGAACCACCACCCGGGGTATTGGATTTTGTGGGACAACGCGGCATTGAACAAGTCAAGCCTGGACAAGAAAGCTGCACGGAGCTTGGGGTCCGATTGTTTGGCGTAGCCGAGGGCTATCCTCCAAGCCGCCCCGCGAGAAATATTGATAACGAAATTGGCTAAATTCTCGTCCAAGCGGCCGGCGAACCTGTCCAGCACGGTCATCAGGGGTAGCGATTGTGACAGTTTGCGCTGTACCTCGTCCACTTGGGCGGCCAGCAACTGATTGATCAGGTCAAAATCTTTTTTTAGTTTGTCCAGCTGTTCGCTCGGAACCGTTTGGGCGGCCGCGATGCCCAAGTCAAAGTTGATGTGGGCGTTGATCCCCATGGCCAAATGCTGCATCACCATCAGGTTGTCGTCCAGCCCGGCGGTAAACACCGCTGCCCACGCTTGGGTAGTGGGCTGGCCAGCGTGCCACTGCTCCCAAGCGGTCAGGTAACGGTTGGCAAAGATCACATCCAGCCGTTCCATGCGGGCATTGTCCTCAAACTCTTGCCGGGCGATTCCTGTTTGCACCCGTAGCGTAATGTGGCGGTAAAGGGCCGCGAAATAGCCCAAGGGGTTGTTGTCGCGCTCAGTTTGCGCAATGATTTTATCCAATTGTACGATTACTTCAGCGATGGAATGAGCAAGCATTGGTCAGTGGAAAAGTAAAAAGAGTTCATAAAATAAAGTTAGATTATTTAGGGCATCACAATCAGCTTGACAACGAATTTAGTAAGTAAAATTTTGATAATGAGCCATTTAATCAATTATAAATTTATAAACAAGAGCAAGCAAATAGTGACCAATCGGTAATTGGTCGGGTAGCCAAAAAACAAATGGATTTTCTAAAAAAGCAATTATCAGTATCATTATTTAAGCTGGGCAATTTGCCGCGATTCATCCTGCCCAAATAGTTGTGAACACGCCCTTGGTTTCATTGATAAACCAAATCATTGGGTTGGCCGGATCCAAGTTGGTCTATTCGGGGGCAATTTAACCCAATGAGGCATAAAATTCAAGGGAAAAGGATTTTTGGTCTTCTCCTCTACCCAATCGCCTCAAACCGACTATCTTTACCAGCATTTTTTCTTGACTGCATGAAACCCGAAGAAAATTTTTACCAACTCAATCTCCAACTCCCGCCGGCCCCCAAACCACTGGGGGTTTACAAGCCATTTTTGATCGTGGGCAACCTCGTGTACGTATCGGGCCACGGCACGGTTCAGGCCGATGGCTCGCTCATCATCGGCAAAGTGGGTACCGATCTGGATGCTGATGGGGCCAAGGCCGCTGCCCAGCAGGTTGGGCTGGCCATTTTGGCTACCCTGAAAGCCAACCTTGGCTCGCTGGATCGCATAGGTAGGGTGATCAAGGTGCTCGGCATGGTGAACGCCACCCCCGATTTTGCCCGCCATCCTTACGTGATCAACGGGTGCAGTGAGCTTTTTGCCGCCATTTGGGGCGCGGATCATGGCGTGGGTGTGCGCAGCGCAGTGGGCATGGGTTCCCTGCCCGACAACATCCCGGTGGAGATCGAGGCCATTTTTGAGTTGGCTCATTGATTTTTTCAACGATTTTGCGGGCCAATTTTCCGTTTTTCTTTCGCCTCATCTATCTGCCAATGATATGGAAAAAGTTTGGTTTGCGATCAAGGACGACCAACTGATCGATACCCCCGCGCTGGTCGTGTACCGCGAACGGGTGCAGCACAACCTGGCCGCGATGGTGCGGTTGGCGGGTTCGCCCGGCCGACTGATCCCCCACGTCAAGACCTACAAAATGGCCGAGATCGTCCAGTTGCAACTGGCGGCGGGCATCCGCAGGTTCAAGGCCGCCACCATTGCCGAAGCCGAAATGGTGGCACTGGCCGGGGGAGATTTTGTGCTGATCGCCCACCAATTGGTGGGGCCCAAGGCCGGGCGGCTGGCCCAGTTGCAGGCCAAATATCCATACGTTCAGTTTGCGTCGCTCGTCGATTGTCCGGCAATGGCTGCCCACTTGAACCAAGTCTTTGCCCAGCACCAGTTGACGGCCCAGGTGTTTGTGGATGTGAACAATGGCATGGATCGGAGCGGGCACCCGGTTGGCCCAGCCTTGTTGGCTTTTTATCAGTCCCTGGCCGATCGGGCCGCGTACCCGCACCTGCACTGCGCAGGCCTGCACGTGTATGATGGCAACTTCCGCCAACCCGATTTTACCGAGCGGAAACGGGCCATTGATGCGGCCTTTGCTCCGGTGGAAACCTTGGTGGACCAAATCGTGGCGGCGGGGCTGCCCCAGCCGACGGTGGTGTGCGGGGGCACGCCCGCTTTCACGGCCCACGCCCAGCGCGGGGGGGTGCATTGCAGCCCGGGCACTTGCCTGCTTTGGGACTGGGGCTACGGGGAGTCGCTGCCCGAGCAGCCATTTGAATGGGCGGCCCTGCTACTCACCCGGGTCATCTCCAAACCTAAACCCGGCTACCTCACCTTGGATCTTGGCCACAAGGCTGTGGCCGCCGAAAACCCGCTGGACAAACGGGTCAAGTTCCTCAACTTGGATCATTACCAAGTCGTTTCCCAAAGTGAAGAACACTTGGTACTGGCCGTGGACGAGGGGGATCGCTACCCAGTCGGGCAACTTTTCTATGGCGTGCCCTACCACATTTGCCCAACGGTCAACCTGTACAATGAGGTGTCAGTAGTGGAAAACGGCCAGATCGTGGGCCAATGGCCAGTAGTGGCCCGCAACCGAAAACTAACCGTGTAACCATGAAACGACTGATTTTTGATGCGCACCTGGATCTGGCCATGAACGCCCTAGAGTGGAACCGCGACTTGACCCAGGATCTCCCCACCCTTCGCGAGCGGGAGCAGCACCTGACCGACAAGCCGGACCGGGGGCGTGGCGTGGTCAGTTTGGCCGAAATGCGCCGGGGCCACATTGGCCTGTGCGTGGCCACCCAGATTGCGCGGTACGTTGCACCCGGCAACCCTCTCCCCGGCTGGCACTCGCCGGCGCAGGCATGGGCCCAGACCCAGGGTCAACTCGCTTGGTACGAGGCCATGGAAGCCGAGGGCCAACTGGTGCAGATCCGCGACTGGGCCGGGCTGCAGCGCCACTTGGCGCTCTGGCAAAACCCAGCCGACCCCGACCAACTGCCCATTGGCTACCTCCTGAGCCTGGAAGGGGCCGACTCGCTGGTAGACATTTCTTACTTGGAGAAAGCTTACCAGCGCGGGCTGCGGGCGGTCGGCCCCGCCCATTACGGGCCGGGCGTGTATGCGCACGGCACCGCTTCGGAGGGCGGCCTTGGGCACCGGGGGCGGGCACTGCTGCGCGAAATGGAACAGCTCCACCTCATCTTGGATGCCACCCACCTCTGCGACACCAGTTTTTGGGAAGCGATGGATCATTTCCGGGGGCCGGTGTGGGCCAGCCACCATTTGTGCCGGCAGATCACCCCCAACGACCGCCAGTTTGCCGACGATCAAATCCGGGAACTGATTGAAAGAAAGGCGGTTATTGGCATGGCCTTCGATGCGTGGATGATGATCCCCGGCTGGGTGCGGGGCCAGAGCACCCCCCAAAACACGGGCCTGACCTTGGCCCACGTTGTGCCGCACATCGATCACATTTGCCAGTTGGCCGGCAACTCGCTGCACGTGGGCATTGGCTCCGATCTGGACGGGGCCTTTGGCCAAGAGCAGTGCCCCCAGGATCTGGAGAGCATCGCCGACCTGCAAAAACTGGTGGCCATTTTACAGACCCGCGGCTATTCGGAGCAAGACATTGACAACATTTTTCACCAAAACTTCCTGCGCTTTTTGGCCGGGGCGTGGGGGGCGGCCGTGTGAGGGCAGCGCTGCCTCCATCCTTGGGCCAAAGGGAGAAAAAAACCGCAAACTTGGGCCAAGTTTGCGGCCGTGGACAATCAAAGTTGGCTGGGTGGTCCTACCGGATCTTGGGCGGCCAAACGGCCCGCTCGGCCAGCAGTTTGGGTTTGAGCACACTGCCCCGGAACTCGGCATTGCGGATCTGCTGCATGGGCTGGCCAAGGAAGTTGTACAGGTCTACGCTTAGCCGGCCCGTGACCCACAAATGATCAGGTGAGGTGGCATCTGGTTCCACCTTGGTGATCTCCACGTAGTTTTCCGGGCTTTGTGGACCAGTGTTGGAGAGCATGAGCGAATTTGACTCCAACGACCATGAACCTGAGGCACCGTACCGCATTTCTCGTCGGATCACTACCCCGTCTGCCAATGGTTTGTCGACCGGAGTGGGCATATCTATGTGGCCCCATTCTTGACGGCCGGGCAACAGTTCCCAGTTTTCCTCTCCCCTGGTTCCCCCATTGGCCACAGGATCAAGGAAAACAAAGCTGATTTCCAAATAATTGAAACTGGTGGTACGGTTGCTCCAGTTGTAAATGAAGCCAGTCTGGTACGCTAGTGGGCGCGGCTGTCCCACTCACCCCACTCCACCACTGGCGGGCTGGTTGAGTGAAACGGCCACGCACTGGCCGCCCACCAGCCCGGCAAAATAGCTGCTTTGCTGGCGGTCGGGCTGGCAGTTGGCTACCAGTTCGGGCCGGGCGGGCTCGCAGGCCAAAACCAGGGCGAGGCACGCTGTAGTGAAAAATAACAAGTACTTTTTCAGGGCTGTGCGGGGTTAGATGGAAACAAAGGTGGTATAAGTCAAATGGAACGCGCCATACGCATTGCGAATGGCGGTATGCGTTGATACTGCACTTACAAAAGTCCGGGAACTGTTATAGATCTCATCATAAACCGAGGCTGGATCGGCCAGTGCTAAAGCTGGGATTCCCGTTGGGTCGGGCTGCTCCCGGTCTTGCAGTCCCAGCGGGTTGCAAGCCGCGACCATTAGGCCCCAGAACATACATTTAGCGAAGAATTTGGGAATTTACGAATTTGGCTTCATGATAGGTACGTTTTAGTTTTTACCGGACAAAAACAGCTTATTTAGGGTTAAAATTAAATAAATGGCTAGATTTTTTTTGGTCAAAAACCGGGAGCCCATTGGTGCGGGATCTGCTGAAAGGCTGGCCAAAAAGATGAGTTTATAGCATGTGCCTAGATCAATCGTGGCGGGGTTTGGCGAACCAAAGCCGGGCAGTGCCCAGCGGCTCGGCAACATGGGCAGGCGGAATAACTACCACATTGGAAGCGCCCAAAAACCTGCTGGACTCGCGCCCAGCAGGTTTTTTTAGGGTCTCATTACAACTCCCCGCCTTACTCTTTCACAAAGCGGTACACCAGTTTTTCGGGGCCCAAGTCGACGGTCAGCACATACACGCCTTGGTGCAATGAACCAATGTTCAGTCCTTTTTCCCAAAACTGGCCCCCCTTTTCTTGGCGGGCCTGCTCAATGATTTTGCCGAACACATCAGTAATCTGGATCGCGATCTGGCCAGTGTAGGGGTGGTTCAGCACCAGGTTCAGCACCGATTTGGCCGGGTTGGGGAACCCGTGCAGGTAGCCAATGGGGGTTTGGGCCGATCCGTCGCGCCGGAAATGCAGCACAAAGCGGTTGGGTTCCAGGCCCCGGTTGGCTTGGAAGGCGTATTCGGAGGTGGTCAGGTTGTGCAAGGCCCCGGTGGTTTTATCCTCCAAATAAATGGCGATCCCCGGGGCAAAAAACTTCATTTCGGCAATGCGGAAATACTGCTGGCCACTTTGCACTGCTTTGAAATAAACCGGCAAGCTGGTGTTTTCGGTCAGGGGGGGCAGGGCGTTGTAGGCAGTGGGCCGATCTCCCACCCGGGTGAGCAGATCGGGGGCATCGGCCGAGTTGTAAAACGGGCGCAAGATGTCTTCCCGCTCGTCCCAACCGTTGGTGGCCCGGGGCATGAAATACACCACCGTTTGATCGACCGTGCGGTTTCCTGCCTCGAATTTGACAATGCCCGAGCAACCGAGGTTTTCGGTTTCTTCGGGCCGGTAGAATTGGGGCCGCTGATAGGCAGTGGGCCGCACTGAGTTGTCAAAGGTCAGGTTGCCACTGCTGCCCGGGGTGCGCACCCGAACCAAAAAGCCTTGGCCCTGGGCGAGATCCTTGCCGCCGTTGATACCGATGCCCCCGGGAATATTGGCCGGGAAATAGGCCCAAGCTCCCGAGAATCGGCCGGTGGCGATCCGCCGTAGAATGGTCCGATCCACGAGCGTGCTGTTGCTGCCCAAGTTATACACCGCGTCCCAATCGATGGGTGAGGGGTAAGGGTTGCCGATCAAGTTCCACCCCGATTGGGGGGCATTGCCCCGAGTGAGTGGGCCCACGGAAAGGTTGCCGTTGGTCAATACTCCTTGCGAGCGGAAGGTAAACCCGCCGGGGATGTTTACGCAATAACCCCGGCCGGTGACGTATGGCTCGCCAAGGGTGATTCCCCGCCAACCAGTTTGGCCCGAAGCGGGTGAACCACCCTCGAATACTTGGTTTTCCCCCTCGACATACTTGAATATATTGAGAAAATTGGCGGCGGTATAGGTCGGGTTTTGCCAATAGTAAGGATCGCCGGAATTGTCAAAGACAATGCTCCCGCCCAGGGCATCGGCCGCGATCGTCCCGCCCAAAACTGGCCGGGCAACATAGTTGTAGCCTTGCCCCGCAATTCTTTGGGGATACGCCTCCACAAACCGCTGGACGAGCACTTGGCCATCGACCACATTGGTATTGCGGTTGATCACCATGGCGGTAAAATCTTGGGTAGAGAGTAGGGTAAGGTTGTTTTGGGTGATGAAACTGTTCTGTTCCAAGTCAAGTGAACGGCGAACCCGGATGCTGAAAGGAGTGGCCGCCACCAATGGATTGCCGGGATTTTGAACCAATAGATAGTTGAAGGTCAATGGATTGTCCAAGAACTCGTGGTTGATGTAATTCGATATCGACGGGACCACGCCCACCGTGCAGTCATTCCGGGGGACAAACGCCACGGTGGCGGTGCCGTTGCCAGGGTCGAATTGGGTCAACCGGCCAGTAACGGCAAAATCCCGTCCCACTGTTAAGCGGCTGTCGTTGCCCATGGTAAATTGGCAATTGTTCAAGTAGAGGTTATACGCTACTGCCGTGGTCAAACTGGCGGGCAAGGTGGCCGTCACCCGGTCGATCAAAATGTTTTGCGGAGTAGTGGGCACCGAAAAAGACAGCACGCCACCGCCACTGCGCGACTGGGGGGTCCAACTGTTGGGGTCGTTCCACGTACCACCTTGGCGCAGCATCCGGCGCATTTCCACTGCCCCAATGTCGGGCACGCAGGTGCGGTGGGCCACCATGTAATCCTGTTCGTAGTCATTGAAAGGGATCTGGTTAATCGTAAAGTCGCTGGGAGCACCACCCCGATCCACCAGTGGGCTACCCGGCAAGGGGATGTAGGGCGTGTCCTCGAGCGTGCCGATGGGGCTATAGGGCGAGGCTGGACCCAACAACTGGGGGTCTTGGTTGAAAAGGCACCCGGCGTTGCAAGCGGTGCCCGGTGGGCAGGCAGCATCTTCGATCAAATTATGGTACAATTGGGCCCCTGATCCGACCAGTTGATAGCTGTTGAGCACGGCATTGGCCCGGTTGCCCCAAAACAACGTGTTGATAGTCTGCAAGTTGGCATTGGCCAGGTACAGCCCCCCGCCGGAGCTGGCACCGGGCACGGTGTTGTCCAGGATCGAGCAATGGCGGAGTTCCAGTACGCCCAACTGGGAAGCGGAGCTGTTTATGTAAGCCACTCCGCCACCAAACTGGGCCGTATTGTTGCTGAAGATGGCGTTGATCAGGGAGACTTTCTTGGTGCTGTTAGTGCCCGCTATGGCCATGCCACCGCCGTTGCGAATGGCGCGGTTGCCCTCGAACAGGCTAAAACCGAAAGGGGTTTCCCGGTCTTGGATGAACACGCCACCACCGTCGCGCTGGGCGGTATTGTTTCGGTAGATGGCCCCAAAGAAAATCTGCATCTGCTCGACCAGGCCGTTGCTGATGTACATTCCGCCCCCATCTTCACTGGCTTGGTTGTTTTCAACCAGCAGCCGGTTCAATCCCAACCCGGTGGTCAGCCCGGGAGCGGGCAGTGGCACCCGGCCCGTGGACAAGCGCGTGACGTCACCATAGTACACCCCACCACCCAAGCGGGCGCGGTTGCCCCGGATGATGCCGCCGGCCAAGCCAATGGTGGACGAGGTTTGGTAGATGGCCCCGCCCAAGCCGCCTTCAAATCCGGGCAGGCCGCCCCCGATGGCCTCATTGTTTTCCAAAGTACAATTGATTATATTTACCTGTGGACAATTTGAAGTGTAGATGGCCCCGCCACCCGAAGAGGCCCGGCAATTGGCAATCACGCAGTTGGCGAGGTCGAAACTGGAATTCACTGCAAAAACACCTCCCCCCCAGTAAGTCTCAGGGGCGAAGGGGAAAGATGGGCTCAAAGTTCCTGGAATGCGGTCTTCATTGCCATCCCGGATTTCCACTTGATCTATTAGCGTGGTGGTCGTCCCGTTATTGAGGGTGTTGCGGATATCGACCACGGTGTAATTGTTGTCGCTGTTGTTGCCGGGAATGCCCAAATCCCCGCTCAGAATAGTCGGGCCCAATGCGCCGTTCCGCTGGAAAAGGTAGTTTTCGGTACCGCCAAAACCCCCGTAGATCATCGTCCCATTGACAATAAAAAATGACAAGCCGCGGTTATTGGAGGTGCGGTAGGTTCCACCGGCCATAAATAGACTGTCACCCACTTGGGCGTTGCCAAGGGCTACCTCGAGGCTGTTGTAAGCATCGGCCCACGAGGCTCCCCCGCCACCAGCGGCGGCGGCATTGACAAAAACGGTGCGCTGGGCAAAGCTCTCCGACAGCCCAAAAGCTAGGAAAAAGCTACCAAACAGAAAAGCGTTAGCCAAGGTGTGAGATAAAGTAAATTTCATCTTTTAATTAGGTTAGTGATCAATGTAGGCGTAGTATTTCAAGTACAGCGGTAAGTTAATCTTGCTGTTTTTACAAAGCACACTTAAATTTGGGCCAAAAAAAGATAACCACAAAAACGAATACCCGGAAAACTGGAGAAAAGTTTTCTGGATATTCGTTTTTGTATGCTTGTGGGTTGCGCGGTTTATTTACTTTTTAACACCAGTTTGCCCTTTGCGGATTGCTTGATCTGGGCCCGATCCGTCAGTTCGGGGCGGGCCATTCCTTGGGCAAACGCTGGGCCCTGATCACCGTAGTGGGGCGAGCGGAAATAGCCCGATTGCCCGGTGGGGTTGATGCTGGTGGCTTTATTGGGCTCGCCAAAATCGATGATCCGCCGCAGGGCCGGGCCATAGGTAACGTCATAGCGCCCAGTGGAATCGAGCTTGAAATCGAGATTGTTGAGGGTTTCGCGGCCCCCCGGCACGGCAAACGGCCCCACGTTGAAAAACTGGCCCACCACAGGCAATGTGCCCAGTGGGTGCTTGTGGGTGAGGGTGTGGACGCGCTGCCACTGCCATTGTGCCTGATCTGGGCCCAACTGAACCCCCAAATCGGCCACGGCTTGGTCAAATGCTTGGGCCAAAATAGCGGTGCGCGTTTCTTTTTCCGGGGTTTTTTGGTTGTCCCACCACGGCGAAGCCTCATTGCGCAGCAGGGCGTTCAGGTTGCGCTTGAGCGAGTGGTTGCTGGTAAATGACTGAAAACCAGCCATGCCCAGTTCATCGCTCATCAGGCTTCGGCAAGTCCGGTACAAAAACTTGTAGTAAATGGTCGGAGCGGTATCGGTCAGCCCGTGCGATCCGTCCCATTGCTGCAAAGTGGCCAGGGCCGCTTGGTTACTAGCCCCCTTGCCAATGGCCGGGGCCAAGATCTGGAGCAGGTCGCGCAGCAGATCGCGGGTATTGGTGTTGGTGTGGTCGTTGATCATTTGGCTCATTTGGGCGCTGGTCCAGTCGGTGCGATCGTTGTACAGCCACTCGACAATGCGCCTGGCCCGATCCCCGGGCACGTAGTAGCCGGGCACCAAGCCGCCGGCTCGTTCGGCGGGTTGGTTATTGGCCGAGTAGAGCACCCCATTGGCCGGGTTGAGAATCTGGGGATTATCGCGGAAATCATGCCAGCCCAGCACTTCGTCCTGCCCCGAAGCCCCGTCCAACAGCATGGACGGATCCACGTGCGGGGGACGTTTGGGCAGTTTGGCGGCGGCCCACCAAGCGATGTTGCCCGCTGTGTCGGCCCACATGATGTTGAGGCCGGGCGCGTGGAGCAAATGCACCGCTTGGGCCGCTTCGGCCGCGTGGTGGGCGTGGGCCAGATCATAAAACACTTGACCGGAGCGGCTCGGGAACTGGAACAAAGTCCACCACAAGGCCACCGGCGCGTTGAACGGTTTTAGCCCTTTGCCCACGTTTTCCAGCAGCACCCCGTGGCGCGATTTGCGCACCACCAATTTCACCTCGGGCGCATCCTTTACCTTGATCACTTCCTCCCGCAGTTGGAGATCTTCCCAATGGTCTTGGTACCAGACCTGGTTGGGGTTTTGCGGATTGGGTTTTTCGCGGTAAAAATCCACATCATCGTTTTCAAACATGGTCAGGCCCCAGCCGCCGTGGGCATTGTGGCCCAATACGGCAAAGGGAATCCCGCCAATAAAATTGCCATAAAAGTTGAAGCCGGGACATACCAAGTGGGCTTCATAAAATACCGACGGTTGGCCAAAGGCAATGTGGGTGTCATTGCTCAAGATCGGCTTGCCCGAAGCCGTTTTGCGCCCGCTGATCACCCAGCCATTGGAGCCGTGAAAAGGCTTGACCGGGAAAAGTGATTGCTCCCAAGTGCGCAGTTGGTTGCCCAAGGCCAGCAGGTTTTCGGCGGCCACGTCCGGTTGGTGGCGGGCCAGCCCGGGCGGTAGGGTGTCCACCGGGATCAGGGGTTGGCCTGCTGGCCAGCTGGTCCCCAAGTCTTTGAGATAGGCCGCCCCATATTTTTCCTTGATCAAAGTGAGCACCGGCTCCGCGTTAAAGGCTTCGGCAAAACTGAATGCCATGTAGCCCGAGATCATTTCGGCATCTTCCACCGTATACTCGGTGGGGGCAATGCCCAAGATGTCGAATTCCACGGGCAGTTTTCCCGCTTTGAGGTAGGCATTCACGCCCTTGACATAAGCGTGCATGGCCCGGACGTGAGGGGCATCGGGTGTTTGGGCATACACCGAGTCGATCGTGAGGCGGGCATACTGCCGAAAGCCCAGGGTGCGGAAAAACTTGTCCACTTCCAGTGTACGGTCGCCAAACACTTCGGAGAGCCGGCCATCGGCCAAGCGGCGCGCGGCCTCCATCTGGAACAGCCGATCCTGGGCGTGGACGTAGCCCAGGGCGTAGTAAACATCAGGTTCACTCTGGCCATAAATGTGGGGGATGCCATATCCGTCATACAGCACCTCCACCTCGGCCTGCAAACCCGGCAATTTGACCTCGGCCGTGTAGTCCACCTGTTTGGATGCCAAGAAAAAATAGCCGCCAACCACCGCCAACAACATCAGTGCGATCAGGGCATAGAAAAATAGTTTGAGAAAGCGCATAGGATGAAAGCAAGCATTGCGTAAAAAAGTGGCCAAAAATAGTGTAGAATGAGAGAAGATCACCGCTGAACCCCCAAAACGGGCAAGGTGGAAATCAACCGCCGAATGGGATGGGGACGGGGGCCAGTTCCTTGGCCCAACAAGCAGCAATGGGCAGTTACTTGCCAATAGATCAAACCATTATTTTAGCTGCCCACTCACTTTGTTCACGACCAAAATCTCGAGATGATGCAATGGTGCTGGATACCCGGCCAATGCTAGCACCAAACCTTAAAAAGTAGCATCCAATCGGTTTTTTGGGGTTCCGACTGCCTTATTGGCCATTATTAGAACGGCCGTTCAGGCTTTTTGAGTGCCCCAAATGGATGCCCACAAATATTGGCCAAGGTTCAATTGAGCACATTATTTTGGCTTTTTTCTTACCTTTAGGGCAAACTTGTATATCATCGGGCAACGCCCTCAATCATAAAGCCATGAACCCATTACCACGTCGCGATTTTCTCAAAATTTCGGGCCTCACCGGGGCCGCCCTCGCCCTTGGGATCTATCCACACGCCAAGGCGGAGGTGGTCAAACTAGCCGGTTTGACCGAAGCGGCCAGTTTTGAAATTGGGCCGTTCATCATCATTGAAAAAACGGGTAAAATCACCCTGGTGAACCCCCGGCCCGACATGGGGCAGGGCACGCGGCAATCGATCCCCATGCTGGTGGCCGAAGAGCTGGAAGTTGGGATGGACATGATCGAGGTGATCGCCTCCAACGGTGATGCCCGCTTTGGCCAGCAACTCTCGGGCGGCAGCGGATCGGTGGGGGCCTCATGGGTGCCCATGCGCAAGGCCGGCGCGGCCGCGCGCGAAATGCTGATTCAAGCCGCGGCCAACCAATGGAAGGTGCAGCCCGCCGATTGCTACGCCGAAAATGGCCGGGTCCACAACCGCAAAAGCAAGGCCACCCTGGGCTATGGCGAACTGGTGGAAGCCGCCACCAAACTGGAAGTGCCCAAAGAACCCAAACTAAAAGACAGCCAAACGTATAAGCTGATCGGCAAAAGCATCCCGCGCCCCGATATATTGCCCAAGGTGGACGGCAGCGAACAGTTCGGGATGGATGCCAAAGTGCCCGGCATGGTGTATGCCACCGTGGCCATGAACCCCGCGATCTGGGGCAAAGTGGCCACGCTCGACGACCGCCGCACCAAGGCGGTGGCCGGCGTGAAACAGGTGGTGAAAGTGGCCCGGCCCGTGTTCAGCCAGACGGCCGAAGGGGTGGCCGTGGTGGCCGATTCTTACTACGCCGCTACTCAGGGCCGCAAAGCCCTCCGGGTCACTTGGGAAAAGACCGATCACGAGCAGTTCAACAACCCCGAGTATTTCAAGCGGATGCACGAACTGGCCAAAAAGGAAGGCCCCACTTTTGAGGTGCACGGCGATGCCCCGGCGGCGCTCAAAACCGCCGCCAAAACCTTGACTGCCGCCTACGAGACCCCGTATGCCGCCCATGCGGCGATGGAACCCGAAACGGCCCTTGCCCACGTAAAAGACGATGGCACTTGCGAAATTTGGGCCCCGGTCCAAAGCCCGGACGCGGGGGGCGGCGCACGCGGCGATGTGGCCAAGGCCCTCGGCATTTCGGCGGACAAAGTAAAAATCCACGTGCTCATGATGGGCGGCGCCTTTGGCCGGAAAGCTTTTTACGATTTTGTGGTCCAAGCCGCCCTCATTTCCCGCGAGGTAAAAGCCCCGGTCAAACTGATCTGGACCCGCGAGGACGACGTGACCCAAGGCCCGTTCCGCCCGGCCATGCTCAACGTGCTGCGCGGCGGGCTGGACAAAAACAACAAGCCGGTCGCTTTTCACCACACCATCATTGGCGGATCCATCCAGCACCAGTGGGGAGGCTTGAAGGCCAACACCGCCGACAATTGGTCGGGCGAGGCCGTGGATCGGGAAAGCAGCCCCTACGATATCCCCAACTTCCGGCTGGATTATCACCACGCCGAAACCACCGTGCCTCTGCTGTGGTGGCGGGCGGTTTATTCGTCCACCAACGCGTTTGGGCACGAGAGCTTTATGGATGAAATGGCCCACGCCGCCGGCAAGGATCCGCTGGATTTTCGGCGGGAACTGTTGGCCACCGCCAAGGGCGAAGTAGCTGATCGGTTCCGCGAAGTGCTGAAAACCGTGGCCGAAAAAACCAATTGGGCCGAAAAGTTGCCCGCTGGCAAAGCCAAGGGAATGGCGATCATCCGCAGTTTTAACACCATCTGCGCCCAAGTGGTGTATGTGGCCAGGCAAGCCGACAACAGCATAAAAATCGAAAAAGTGGTGAGCGTGATCGACTGTGGCATCGCGATCAACCCTGACAATGTGCGGGCCCAAACCGAGGGCAACATCGTCTATGGGTTATCGGCGGCGGTCAAAGATCCAATCACGTTTGTGAACGGCCAAGCCCAGCAGAGCAATTTCAACAATTACCGGGTACTGCGCATCCAAGAATCACCGGTGATGGAAGTCCACGTGATGGCCAACAACCACGCACCCTCGGGCGCGGGCGAACCGGGCCTGCCACCTGTGGCCCCAGCACTGGCCAATGCCATTTTTGCCCTCAATGGCCAGCGGATCCGGACGTTGCCGCTGTCCCTGGGGTAGGTGCCCACCCGGTGAGCGGGCGAAGCCCCTACCAGCGGTGGCGGGCAGGCGGGGGTTTTCGCCTAGTGGATACCACCCGGTGAGCGGGCGAAGCCCCTACCAGCGGTGGTAGAGTGGCGGGAAACCAGCGCAAGAATGGCGTATATGGGGAGGTAATAGCGCATTTTAGGACGACCAACCACGACCAGCCGAAATGCCAAGAAGCGCATACCTAGGTGCGCCGTTCGTATAACTTTATGAAACATTTACCCCAAAAAGATACCCAACCAAGGCAGAAAGTACCATTGCGATCGTTCCCCAAATGGTAACGCGCAAGATCGCTTTTTTAATGCTCGAACCACCGGTTTTGGCAGAGGTCGCGCCCAAAATGAGAAGAAAGACATTGGTGAAACCATATAACCAATATTCCATTCCTTTAACCGGGGCAAAAAGGGCCACCAAAAGCGGTAAGATTCCGCCGACTGTAAACGAGGCGCCATAATACCTAGATCTTGGGCAAAGATTTGTTCCGTATTTATACGCAAATTTAGTAATTATCCACTATTTTTGGAGTAGAACCTATTTTATAAACTCAGACCTAAAAATCCACCCAAATACTGCACCCAACTTGGGCTTGGCGAAAGCGGGGCAGAAGAGGTAAAAGGCAATCGTTAGAAATTTACAATACAATTATGAAAAAAATAGCACTTATTTTATTGACCTTTCTAATTGTAATTAGAGTGGCATTCTCGCAAGCAGATAAAATTTATCAACCAGTTTGGACTGACCTAAAAGAACA
>JAYUVL010000111.1:0-7009 GCA_043754075.1 Cytophagales bacterium
CGGGAGTGCTGGGCCTGACCAATGCAGCCCTCGGGCAAGATCGGGCGGCAACCAGTTACACGGTACTGCCGTTGAAGCAATCGTCGCGGGTGCTGTTCAGCTGCCCCAAAAACGGCGCAGGCCAAATGAAAGTGAGCATCAAGGACACCGAAGGTCAGTTGCTGCACACTGAAATGATCGAGGGTGGCCAAGACGTGGCCCGCGTGTACAACCTGCGCAACGTAAAGGCGGACAAGTATGTGTTTGAAGTGTCGGCTGGCCAAACCACCAGCACCCGTGAAGTAGTGATGCTCGGAATGCCCGAAACCAATCTGGTGATGCGCGTATCGGCGGCGGGTGGCCAAGGTTATGCCCACTTGAGCTATTTTAACAATTTTGACAATGAGATCGTGAACATCCAAGTGCTGGATGCCAAAGGCGAGGAAGTGCACAGTTCTTTCACCACCTCGGAGGATTATTACCGTTTCTTTGACTTGAACAAAATGCCCGCTGGCAAATACACTTTTGTATTGACCGCTGGCAAACAAGAAGTAAAAGAAACTTTTGAACTGGTTAAATAAATGGGTACCCGTTTTTCAGGCAGGGCAAATCGCCATTACGAAAAACTGAGAACAACTACACATCCCTTGCCCGCTACACCTGTCCAAGTTGACAGGCCTGTCTAACACCCAACCAATGGATTATTTACATTCCATCTGGTATCCATAAAGTTTACTGGCACAAGTATTGCCCTATACTACCACAAAAACGTTGATAATGCGAAAGCTGCTCGTTTTGTTGGCATGTATAGGGCTTGTGCTTTTGCTGCGCAACCACACCACCAGCGCGCTCGATCAGCCGCCGCTTTTTCTCGATCAAGACGGGTGGGCCAAAGTACGGCCCGGTGCAACTGCCCAAACTGCCGATAGCCTCTCCACCCCAGCCGAGGCCCAAGTCAAATTCGTGACGGGCGGCAAGGGCAAGCCGTCACCAGTTAAGTAGAACGGCTATTGGCGCTCGTGGGGCCCAGTCTGTGGCCGGCCCCCCTTGCTACTTTTTCAAAGCTTCCGTGGATAATCCGTTGCCGTATCGGTAGGTCTGGTTCACCGAAACTGGGAGTTTGCCCTGTGCACCAATGGCGCCAAAGATCACTTTAGCCGCCGCTTTCTGTTGTTCTTTACCTTCTTGATAGGTCAATACCAACGCTTGTGCCTTGCTCAGGTTTTCAAATTTGTCCAAAGTGTAGGCATTGCCAAAAACAACGACGATTGCCTTGGAAGAGTTGGCAAACTCCTTCACCAATTCTTGGGTGGAAGAGGCAATGTTATAGTTTTTGGCTGGGCGGATGCTCATGCCATCCACCGCCACGATTACCAAGTCATATCTTTTCAGGTCTTGGCGCACTTTGGCAATGGCCTCCGCCCCAGATTTGTCGTTCAGTTGGAAATGGGCCATGTTGCCCTGCGCATTGAAAGCCTGCTGAAAATCTTTGGGCTGGGCTGCACTGGCCGGCGGAGTGCCAATTTGCAGCGTTGCGATTTTCAGTTGCTCGGCTCTTTTGAGCGGGAGCACATTTTTTTGGTTGCGGAGCACCGTGATGGTCTTGTCGGCCAGCATTTGGTTCAGGGTCGCCGAAACTGCCGGGTTGAGATCGGCCAATAGGTTTTTGAGTTCAATGGGCCGGTATTGGTCCAGCCCGGCCCATGCTTTGGCCCGCAGGATGTTCTTCACCCGGCCGTCGATCTCGGTTTGGCTGATCTCGCCATTTTCCAATGCTTTTTTGATGGCACTAAAGGCAGCGGGCACATCAAAGAAGGTTTCCAGAACATCATTGCCAGCCAATAGCGCCTTGACGTTGGCGGTGCCCTCCGGGAAATATTTGACCGCGCCTTGCATATCCATTGCATCGGTAAAAATCAGGCCCTTGAATGCCAAGTCATTGCGCAGCAAATCGGTCACAATCTTTTTGGACATCGTCGAAGCCAGGTTTTTGGTGTCATCAAGCGAGGGAATGCTCAAATGGGCCACCATTACCCCCTGCAAGCCATTTTTGATCAGTTCTCGGAAGGGAAACAGCTCGACACTGTCCAACCGGGGGCGGCCGTGGGTGATCAGGGGCAAGTCATAGTGGGAGTCGGTGCCGGTGTCGCCGTGGCCAGGGAAATGCTTGGCCGAGGTGATGACCCCTCCGCGCTGCAATCCCCGCATGTAGGCCACTGCTTTGAGGGCCACTGCTTGGGGATTTTCACCGAAAGAACGGAAATTGATGACCGGGTTGCTGGGATTGTTGTTCACGTCCACCACCGGTGCGTAGTTGATGTGCACGCCCATTCGTCGGCACTGCTGGGCCACTTGCACACCCATCTCCTCCAGCAGTTCGGTCTGGCCGGGCATGGCACCCAAGGTCATCGCGTAGGGGAAACGCACGGTGCTGTCCAGGCGCATGGCCAGGCCCCATTCCAGATCCATCCCGATGAACAGCGGCACTTTGGCCAAGCGCTGCAATTGGTTGACCAGTCGGGCCTGCTGGGTGGGTTGGCCCGCAAACATCACCAGCCCACCCACGTGGTAGTCGCGCACGATCCGGTAAAGCCGGGCGGTGTCATAGGCCTGCCCCGAATAATTGCCGCGTGGCATCATCAGCTGGCCAATTTTTTGGTCTACTGACAACGTGTTAAATACCGAATCGGCCCAGCGCTGGTTGGCCCCGGGAAATAAATCTTGCGCGCGCACGTTGAGTTGTATGCCACAAAAAACAAGTATCAAACAGCCTAGTTTGTTCATGGAGGGTCTTTGTATAATGGAGATTGGAAGTCAAAAGTAAAAGAATTTGGGATCAATAAGCCTATCTCGCACTGTTCAAAGCCAACAAAACTGTAAATTTGTCAACTTCGCCCCAAAAAACCCCGGTGTTTACTACCTTTGTGGTCAAGTGAAATTGTCCCAGTACTTAAAACGACCGCACCGATGCCCAAAAATTTAGTGATTGTGGAGTCGCCCGCCAAGGCCAAAACGATTGAAGGATACCTCGGTAGTGATTATACCGTCCGGTCGAGTTATGGGCACGTGCGTGATCTTCCCAAAAGCGACAGCGCCATTGAAATTGAAAATGATTTCAATCCACGCTATGAAGTATCGGACGACAAACGGGAACTCGTTGATCAATTGACCAAATTGGCCAAGAGTTCCGAAGTGGTCTGGCTGGCCACTGACGATGACCGCGAGGGCGAGGCCATTTCGTGGCACTTGAAAGAAGCACTGGGTTTGTCCGAGGCCAAAATCAAGCGGATTGTTTTCCGGGAGATTACCAAAACCGCCATCCAAAAAGCCATTCAGTCGCCCCGAACCATCGATATTGACTTGGTGAATGCCCAGCAAGCCCGGCGGATTTTGGATCGGCTGGTGGGTTTTGAGCTTTCGCCCGTTTTGTGGAAAAAAGTCAAGGCAGGGCTGTCAGCCGGTCGGGTACAGTCGGTGGCCATGCGGTTTGTGGTGGAGCGCGAACGCGAAATCGATCGGTTCAATTCCACTTCCGATTATAAAATCAATGCCTATTTTACCCTCGACAAGGGCAAAGAACTGGCCGCCGAGCTCCCCAAGCGTTATGCCAAAGAAAAGGACGCCCTAGATTTTCTCGAGCGGTGTATCGGGGCGGAGTTCAGTATCAAGGGTTTGGAGAAAAAGCCGGTCAAAAAGTCCCCGGCAGCCCCGTTCACCACTTCCACTTTGCAACAAGAGGCCAGCCGAAAGTTGAGTTTCTCCGTTTCGCAAACGATGCGGCTAGCCCAAAAACTCTACGAAGCTGGCCATATTTCTTATATGCGGACGGATTCGCTGAACCTGTCGGAGGATGCCGTCAACGCGGCCGCTGCCCAAATTAAGGGCGAGTATGGGGATCAATACTTGCAGATCCGCCGCTACAAGACCAAGTCGGAGTCGGCCCAAGAAGCCCACGAAGCCATCCGCCCCACCAGTTTTGCCACTTTGCAGGCCGGGGCCGATCGCAACGAGCAACGGCTCTATGAACTGATCTGGAAGCGGGCCATTGCCTCCCAAATGGCGGATGCCCAATTGGAACGCACCATTGCCACCATTGCCATCTCCACCACGCCAGAAACGCTGGAGGCCACGGGCGAAGTCATTCGTTTTGATGGCTTCCTGAAAGTATATTTGGAAGACAATGACGACGAAACCGAAGAAGGCGAGCAAAAGGGCATGTTGCCCCCGCTCAGTATCGGTCAGATACTACCGCTCAATTACATGCGGGGCACCGAAAAGTTTAGCCGGCCCAGCCCGCGCTATACGGAGGCCAGTCTGGTAAAAAAATTGGAAGAAATGGGCATCGGGCGGCCCTCTACCTACGCGCCCACCATTGGCACGATCCAAGAACGCGGCTATGTGGTCAAGGAGTCGCGTGATGGCCGCGAGCGAAAATACCAAGAACATACGCTCAAAAACGACCAGATTAGTTCCCTGACCAAGACGGAGATTACCGGGGCCGAGAAAGCCAAGCTTTTTCCAACCGATCTGGCCATGGTGGTGAATGATTTCTTGGTCAGCAATTTTCCCAATATTATCGACTATTCGTTCACGGCCAATGTTGAGAAGGAGTTTGACGACATTGCCGACGGAAAAACCAAGTGGGTGCGGATGTTGAGCAATTTTTACGAGGGATTTCATACCCAAGTGGAAAAAACCGCCGAAAACGCCGATCGATCCTCGGGTGAACGCAAACTCGGTTTTGATCCAGTGTCGGGCAAGGAAATCATTGCCCGATTGGGCCGCTATGGGCCCATTGCCCAGATTGGGGGCGAGGGCGAAGAAAAGCCCCGTTTTGCCAGCTTGCGCAAAGGGCAGTTGCTCGAGACCATCACCTTGGCCGAAGCCATCGAGCTGTTCAAACTGCCCCGCGAAGTGGGCCAGTTGGAGGGGAAGAAAATCGTGGCCAACGTGGGGCGTTTTGGGCCCTATCTCCAGCACAACAGCCAGTTCTATTCCCTGCCCAAAGAGGTGGATCCCTATTCGGTGAACGAAGAAATGGCCATCTTGGTAATGGAAGCCAAACGCAAGGCCGATGCGGAGAAGATGATCAAATCGTTTCCCGAAAACCCGGATGTGCGGATATTGAACGGCCGTTGGGGGCCTTATCTGGCCGTGGGCAAGTTGAACGTCAAGATCCCCAAGGACAAAGATGCCGCCAACTTGACTTTGGAAGAATGCTTGGCTTTGGCCGATGCTGCCCCGGAGAGTAAGAAAGCAGCCGCTAAGACCGAAGATAAAAAGCCGGCCGGCAAGCCCAAGACCAATTTTAAAAAGCCGGCCGCCCCTTCGGCGGTCAAAAAAGCTCCGGCCACCAAAAAAGCACCCACTGAGGGAGCCACCAAAAAAGCGGCCCCTCCCAAGAAAAGCGTCAAAGAAAAATAAGGCAATATTTCCCGTTCGCTAGCGTTAGGTCTAGCGAACGGGAATTTTTCACTCACCATTTATCTCTGCCCTATGTTGCAATTTGTGATTAAAGTAATCCTCAATGGTTTGGTTATTTTTCTGGTGGCCAAGTACTTGCCGGGCGTTGAATTGGTATCCATCCAAGATGCCATCATTCTCGTGATAGTGCTCGCGGTGCTCAATGCCGTACTGCGGCCAATCTTGGGCATTTTGGCCTTCCCCATTACCGTGATCACCCTGGGCCTGTTTTCGCTCGTGCTCAACGGGGCAATGGTGCTGCTGGCCGATTATCTTTTGGCTGGGTTTGCGGTGCGCAATTTGTTGATTGCCATTGTTTTTAGCCTAGTGCTATCGCTGGTGAACGCCGTGATCGATATGTTTATCCGCAAGTAACCAGCCCAGTGCAAACTGGCCCCTTGTCCATGATTTCCCCTTACGCCGATCACCTACGGGTGCGGGTGTGCGGCATTTGTACCCAAGGTGAAGCTGTTTTACTGGTTCGGCTGCGGGGCGTGGGCCGAGGTGAATACTTTTGGACTCCGCCCGGTGGGGGTCTCCATTTTGGCGAAACCATGTCGGCGGCCCTCCAACGAGAATTTCTGGAAGAAACCGGACTCAGCATCGCTATTGGGCCCTTGCTGTTCACGGGCGAGTATGTGGCCCCCCCATTTCACGCAGTTGAGTTTTTTTTCGCGGTGGAAGTGGTGGGCGGGCAACTTATTATTGGCCAAGATCCCGAGGTGGCCGTGCAACAGATTGACCAAGTGGCTTTTGTCCCCTTTGCCCAGATCCGGCAGGAAATTCCCGCGCATTTGCACGGCCTGTTCGCCCACTGTCAATCGATCGGTGAATTACAGCAGTTAGGGGGTTTTTTCACTTTCCGCCCATGAGCAGCGAACTGGATCAACTGGCCGACCAATACCTCGACTTGGCAACTTCCACTGACGAGGCGGCTTTCTTTGCGGCCCTCTCGGAGGCCATCGCCCATTTGCTCCAACACGATTTTGCCAAGTTGCTCAGCATTGTTTACCGGATTGATGTGCGCGAAGATGCTTTTCGGGTCGCGATGGACGGGAATGGCCCCGGCACTGTGGCCGACAACCTGGCCGCGCTGGTCATGGACAAGCTCAAGCAAAAGCGGTACTGGCGGATGCACTATCGGACAGCCTCGGGGGAGAATTCGCCAAATTTGGGTTAACTTTCCCGCGTTGTCCACTATTCCGCAACCTTTCCATGAACCGCCAAGATTTTATCAAGCTCAGTTTGGGTGCCATCGCTGCCAGCACCCTGCCCACTCCCCCAATTTTTGGCCAAGCTGGCCCGAAGTTGCCCACTGGCAAGGCCAAATTTAAGAAGAGCCTCAAAATAGGGATGGTGGAAGGCACGATGCCTTTGTTGGAAAAATTCAAGTTACTCAAAGAACTCGGTTATGACGGGGTAGAACTGGACAGTCCAAGCGCACTGGATCGCCAAGAAGTGTTGGCGGCCAAAGCCCAAACTGGCCTCTTAATTCCGGGAGTGGTGTGTTCGGAGCACTGGAAATCACCCTTTTCCAGCCCCGAGGCAGCCGTGCGGGCCAAGTGCG
>JAYUVL010000112.1:0-2668 GCA_043754075.1 Cytophagales bacterium
GCCATTTATTACCTAAACCGGCTGGTGGAATTGCAACCACTGAACAAAAATGCCTGGTTCAGGCGGGGCCAATGCCGCGAAGAGCTAGGCGATGAAATCAGCGCATTGGCCGACTATTCGGAGGCATTGCGGCTGGACGATACATTTACCGAGGCCCTGTTCAACCGTGCCATGCTTTACTACCAAGCTGAAAAGTACGGGTTTGCCCTGACCGATTTTTCCCAACTGCTGGCCATCCCGGGCAGTGGACCAACCACCACTGTGTATTATGGCAGCCCAGCCAATGGCACACTGGGGGCGGTGAGCCAACTGATGACCATGCAAAACCGGCAGGCTCCCATTTATCATTATCTGGGCTTGTGCAAACTAAAAACGGGTGATTACGCTGGGGCATTGGCCGAATTTGATCGGGCATTGGCCTTGACCCCCAACGACCCAACCTACTGGGTCAACCGAGGGCTGGCCCAGCAGCGACTCGGCCATAAAAAGGCCGCCCTAACCGATTTTCAGCGGGCCTTGGTCTTGGATCCGGAAAATAGCCACGCAGCGCACAACTTGTCGCTCCTTGATCCGGGCAGCCAAAAGACCGTAACGGCCTATGATCAGATCATCGATCAGAACAGCAACTTCGCACCTGCCTACGTGAACCGGGGCCTAGCCAAGTTCGAGCAAGGAAATTTTGCTGGCGCATTGGCCGATTTTGACCACGCAGTTTCCCTTGGCCACCGCGACTATGAAACCTACTTGAACCGGGCACTGGCCAAAGCCCGGCTCAAAGATTATGCAGGGGCCATCAAAGATTTTGGTCGGGCGATTGAGATCGAGCCTCATTTGGCCAAGGGATACGCCGGCCGGGCCAATGTTTACTTACAACTCAAAAATTTTCGGAGCGCGATCGAGGACTACGACCTCGCCATTGCCATTGATCCCACCGAGGCCCATTTTTACTACAACCGGGGGCTGGCCCACCACCAGCAAAAGCAATCTGCCCAAGCTTGCGCCGACTGGCAGAAAGCAGTACAGTTTGGGGCCACCAATGCCAAACAACCCTACCTCAAGTTTTGCCGGTGAGCCTGCTGCTCGCGCCACTTCTTCTCAAATCTTGTTAGTTGAAAGGCAATCGCTTCCACGCTGGTGCTTTTTATTCGCAACAAGTATCCGCGATTGGTGGTTTATGCTTGAGTTGGCAAGTTGGTTGCTCATCAGGCCGAAACAAACTCGCTTTGCTGGGAACGTGCTGGTGCTTGCTTGGTCGCGCCCAAATAGCGCGAAAGCTAACGGAAACCTCAACCCTTCAGCTCCAATTCCGTTTTAAAACTTATGGCCCGTCAAAATTGGAATAAGGGTGGCAAGGGTGTCCCCTGTAAAAATCGGGGCAGGCAATCAACTAAACTTTAAAATATTTCCATTTTGGTACAATTGGTTTAGCCTAGTTTTTACATTACGTCTATTTAAGCTACTGGTTTTCAATACATTAATTCATAATCGTCTAAAAACTATTTACTACTCACTACACAACACTCCATTCACCCATCCAAACCCCCTATGGTCGGAATCATCATGGGTAGTCAATCGGATCTCCAAGTGATGACCGAAGCTGCCCAAGTATTAAAAGAATTTGCAATTCCCTTTGAAGTTACCATCGTTTCAGCCCATCGGACGCCGCACCGGTTGGTCGAGTATGCTGAAACCGCCCGTGATCGCGGCCTCAAGGTAGTGATTGCCGGGGCGGGCGGGGCAGCGCACCTGCCGGGCATGGTGGCCTCGCTGACCACGCTGCCCGTGATCGGGGTGCCCATCAAGTCGTCGAACTCCATTGATGGCTGGGATTCGGTGCTTTCCATCCTACAAATGCCCGCTGGGGTTCCCGTGGCCACAGTGGCACTGGACGGGGCCAAAAATGCTGGGATCTTGGCGGCCCAAATCCTTGCAACCTTTGATCCCCAAATTGCATCTACCCTCCAGAAGTTCAAAACTGAACTCCGGGACAAGGTAATGGATGCCGTTGGCCAACTGGAAAGGAACGGTTGGGAGCCCAAGAAAATCGGGTTTTGATCCAGGCATTATCGCGCGGTGGCTTCAATACTGATGGTCAACCTTCCTGCCAGAAGGTTTTGCCCCTCGCTTTATTGGATTTGGCCCAGTCGCAATTATATTTGTACAATAAAGATTAGACTATCAGACCAATGCAGCACCATCAAAAAAACCGCCGGTCATATTGGGCCAGTTTTACTTTTCTTGTCCTGAGCTTGGCCTTGTCGGGCGCTCAAGCCTTGGCCCAAGGTGAGAAAAAAATCATTCAGTTTTCGGGCATTGTGGTCCAAGGCGACAGCTCATACGGGGTGCCCGGGGTGCACGTGTATGTACCCAAGGCTGGGCGCGGCACAGTGACCGATGCCGTGGGCTTCTTTTCCATGCCCACGTTGGTGGGCGACTCGGTGGTTTTTAGTGCGGTCGGTTTTGAGAAAAAAATAATGCTCATCCCCCGCCGGGAGGATACCGGTTTCTCGGTACTGGTGGATTTGAAAACCTCCACCACTTACCTGCCCGAGGTGGAAATATTGCCTTACCCGACCGAGGAACTTTTTAAAGAGGCTTTTCTGGCCCTCCAACTGCCCGATCAGCAAAAATATGACAACATGGAACGCAACTTGGGCCATGAGCGCAT
>JAYUVL010000113.1:0-9287 GCA_043754075.1 Cytophagales bacterium
AACAATTGCAGCAATTGGCCGAGGCGTTCAAGGCCAAGCAAAATGAAGTGGCGACCCTCAAAGCGGCCACTCTCCAACCCAAGATTGAGCCTGCCCAAATGGTACTGGGCAAACTCCAGCAAGAAGGGACAGCCGCCCGCCTCAAACACGAGCAATTGGCCGAGTTGATGAGCCGCCACTCGCTACGTACCCGGGACATTGAGGCCCAGATGGCTGAACTGAACGACGAAATGGCCGATCTTGAGCCGCAGTCGCAAACTTCCACCCAATTGCTGGCCACGATCGAAGCCGAAATAGCAGCCACCAATGCCGATCTGGTCGCCCAAAACGAAGCGCTGAACCAGCGGTCTTCGGCTTACAATGAGTTCAATATCAAGTTTTTCCAGTTGAAAAACCGGGTGGACACGCTGGTCCGTGAGGGCGAATACAAGCAAGCGGATCTGCAAAGTAGCCGCCGCCGCACTGCCCAAGCCACTGAAGAACAGCGCCAACTAGCTACCGAAGCCGATAAAATAACAGAAAACTTGGCTGAGGGAGACGAGGCCCTGCTGGCCATGCAAACCGAGCGAACAGCAGCCGCAACCAGCGCCAAAGCCACTGAGCAGGGCTACTATGCCGCCCGGGGCGAAGTGGAGCACCGCGAAAAGCAATTACGCGAAACCCGGCGGCGCCAAGAGATCGTGGCGACAATCTTGACTGACCTCCAACAAAAACTAAACGAGGCCAACCTCCAAATGTCGTCGATCAAGGAACGGCTGTCGGTGGAATTTGAAATCGATTTGGCAATGGTAATGGCCCAAGAAGCGTTAACGCTAAGCGATCAGACCGAGGAGGAACTGCGCGAAGAACAGAAAAAGGCCAAGGATCGGTTAGAAAAAATTGGCTCCATTAACCCGATGGCCATGGAGGCTTATCAAGAAATTGAAGAACGCTTCAATTTTATCAACCGCCAGAAGGAAGATTTAGTCAATGCCAAAGCTATCTTATTGCAAACCGTCAGTGAGATGGATGCCGTGGCCCGGGAAAATTTTATGCGGGCCTTTAGTCAAATCCGGGAGCATTTCATCCACGTGTTCCGCTCCCTGTTCTCCGAAGAGGACAGTTGCGATCTGATCCTCACCGAACCGGCCCGGCCCTTGGATTCCAGCATCGATATTATTGCCAAGCCCAAGGGCAAACGCCCATTGACGATCAACCAATTGTCGGGCGGCGAGAAAACCTTGACTGCCACTGCTTTATTGTTTGCCATTTACTTGCTCCGGCCGGCTCCATTTTGTATTTTTGACGAGGTGGACGCGCCATTGGACGATGCCAATATTGACAAGTTCAATGGAATTGTGCGTAAATTTTCTAATAATTCCCAATTTATCATCGTGACGCACAACAAACGGACCATGGCTTCCACCGATGTGATCTACGGAGTGACCATGATTGAACAAGGCGTGTCGCGGGTGGTGCCCGTGGATCTGCGCGAACTAGTGGCCGACTAAACCTGGGCCCACAATGGACTAAGTTTGGCCAAGGTGTGCCCCCACTAAAGCCCACCCCAATTAACTTAAAAATTTTAGGTAAATTGTACTAAAAACAAGATAATTTAGAAGCATTTTCATTTTATACATTTGATTTTCAATGATTTATGTTAATTTTGGCCATGCGCACTTGTCATTAAGCAAATAATTAATTTGCATATTCTTTGCCCAATTGGTAAACTTTTTCTTAGTATTTTATAATTCTTAAAGTGAAGAAAATAAGCTGGTTTTTGTAAAGTCAAGCCGAACTTTATTTTCTTTTGTTCGATTTTTATTTGTTTGAATTTAGCAAAACTAAACCATGATCCAAGCAGGTATCATTGGCGGGGCGGGCTACACGGGCGGCGAACTGATCCGGTTGCTGCTCCCCCACCCCCAGATCCAATTGAAGTTCGTCCACAGCAATAGCCAAGCGGGCCGACTGGTCCACGAAACCCACCCTGATCTGCTCGACGAGACCGATCTGCGTTTTACTGGCGATGTGACTGACGCCGTTGACGTGCTCTTCCTGTGCGTGGGGCATGGCGAGGCCAGCAAATTTTTGCACCAGTTCAACATTGGCAGTCACGTCAAAATTATTGACTTGAGCCAAGACCACCGCTTGAACCAATGGGTATATGGCCTGCCCGAGCTCAACCGTGATCGGATCCAGTTGGCGCAGCGGGTGGCCAATCCTGGCTGTTTTGCTACGGCCATCCAACTGGCCCTGCTGCCGCTGGCCGCCCACGGGCTGTTGGGGGGCGAGGTGCACATCAACGCCACCACCGGATCAACGGGTGCCGGCCAAAAACCGACCGACACCTCCCATTTTAGTTGGCGGCACAGCAATTTATCGGTTTACAAAGCCTTTGAGCACCAGCACCTTGGCGAAATCGGGCAGAGCCTGCGCCAATTGCAGCCTAGCTTTGCCCACGCGCTCAACTTCATACCCCAGCGGGGCAGTTTCACACGGGGCATTTTGGCCACCGCCTACACCCGCACTGATCTCACTTTAGCCGAGGCCCAGTCGATCTACCAAAAATATTATCAGTCTGCCCCTTTCACCCATTTATCAGCGAGCAATCCCGACCTCAAACAGGTGGTCAATACCAACAAATGCGTGTTATACTTGGAAAAGCATGGCGACAATTTATTGGTGATTAGTTTGATCGATAATTTGACCAAGGGAGCATCGGGGCAAGCCCTACAAAATTGCAACTTGATGTTCGGGCTGGAAGAAAGCACCGGTCTGCGACTGAAAGCGGCGGCGTTTTGAGCATTGGCTCACTCCATTTGCGATTGTCAATCCCAAAAATTAAATTGTGGCAAAAGGATTTGGGGGCACTCCCATGGTTCGTTGCCCAGTCTTGCGCTCATCCTTGGTTGGCCGATCTCAAACCAAGAATGATAGATCGTAAACCGCTCACTACCAAAAAACTGTCAGTCATTTACCAAAAAAATCAACTTTAATGATTACTTCTCGTCGTGAATTTATGCAGCAACTTGGTAAATCTGCGGCTGGACTAGGGGCCGCCGCTGCCTTCCCCGAAATATTGGCGGCCGAAACGCCACTCAAAAAACCGTTTTTTGACATTTCACTGGCCGAATTTTCGCTGGCCGGTTCGCTGTTCAGTGGCAAGCTAAAAAACATGGACTTCCCCGCCAAAGCCAAAAATGACTTTGGGATCAATGCCGTGGAATATGTAAGTATGTTTTGGAAAGACAAGGCCAAAGACCAGGCCTATCTCAACGAACTCAAGCAGCGCACCGCCGATCTGGGGGTGCGCAATGTGCTGATCATGGTAGATGGGGAAGGTCAATTGGGCGATCCGGATGTCAATAAACGCCGTCAAGCCGTTGAAAATCATTATAAATGGGTGGATGCAGCCAAGTTTCTTGGCTGCCATTCCATTCGGGTCAACCTTGAGGGCGAAGGCACGCCGAGCGAAATCGCCAAAGCTTGTGTGGATGGTTACGGCCAACTGGTCGAGTACGGTGCTCAACAAAAAATCGGGGTGATCGTCGAAAACCACATGGGCATCTCGACCGACCCCGACTGGCTGGCGGCGGTGTTGGGCCAAGTAAATAGTAAATACGCCGGAGCATTGCCAGATTTTGGCAATTTCACTGAGCGCACCAAGCCCGAATCCATGACCATGGAAGCCTACCTAAAAACCACCGTCATCAGGCAACACGACAAGTACTTGGGAGTAGAAACCCTCATGCCCTTTGCCAAAGGGGTGAGCGCCAAAACCCACGCTTTTGATGCAAATGGCAACGACACCGAAACTGACTTTGTCAAAATGCTCACCATCATCAAAAAAGCCAAATTCCGGGGTTTCATTGGCATCGAGTTTGAAGGCAGTTTCTTAAAAATGATGGGAGCCCCCGGCGACTATCCCAGCGAAGAGGAAGGCATTCGGTCCACCAAGAGACTGTTAGAAAAAGTCGGCGCAATGGTGTAAACGATTGACCAAGCAGGATAAAAAACGGATGAAAATAGGATTTGATGCCAAGCGGGCGTTTCATAACACCACAGGGCTGGGTGAGTACAGCCGCAACCTGATCCGGGCGCTGCACCAAGTTCAACCCGAAGACGAACTGTACCTCTACACCCCAAAAATGGGCAATGTGGCCCAGTTTGCCCACTATGCCCAAACGACCCCACGCTTCACCGTGGCCACGGCCCCCGTGCCTTGGCTGGGCGCTTACTGGCGTGCGCGGGGTGTAGCAGAGGACATGGCGCGTGACCAACTGGCCATTTACCACGGCCTGAGCCACGATCTGCCCTATATCTCGACCCAATTGACCTGTAAACTTGTGGTAACGATCCACGATCTGATCAATTACCGCTATCCCGAAAATTATTCTTGGTTGGATCGGCAATTTTATGACCACAAGCTTAGGCACGCCGCCAAACGAGCCGACGTCATCATTGCCATTTCGGAACAGACCAAACGGGATGTCATGCAGTTTTTGTCAGTGGCGGAAGCCAAGATCCGTGTCGTCTATCAATCAGTAGCAACTGGATATGGCCAGCCAGTCAATGAAACCACCAAGGCGGCCTTGCGCCAGCAATACAATTTACAGCAACCATTTATACTGAATGTCAGTTCATTCAATGAACGAAAAAATCAACTTTTTTTGGTCAAGAGCTTCGCCCAAATCATGGATCAAGTGCCGCACGATCTGGTATTGGTGGGCAACGGCGGAAAATGGAAACAGCTGGTACTAGCCTATATCCAACAGATGCAACTGGGCCAGCGGGTGCGGGTGCTGGATCAGGTAAGTTTTGCGGAGCTGCCCGCCCTGTACCAATGTGCCGATTTGTTTGTCTATCCTTCGCGCTTTGAGGGGTTTGGCATCCCCATAGCCGAGGCCATGTATGCCCGGGTGCCCGTGATCGCGGCCCGAAACAGTTCCCTGACCGAAGTCGGCGGGAACGATTGTGTGTATTTTAGCACTGACGATACAGGCGATCTGACGGATAAAATACTGCAATTGCTGCACCAAAAAGTACCGCTCGTTCCTATGGTAGCGGCCAACTACCACCACGTGAGCCAACAGTTCAATCAAACGAAATTTGGTACCGATACCGCGCTGGTGTATCGCGCACTGGTGGGCGAACCCTGATCGCCCCGTTATCTTGGCTTTTTTGCCACCACGTGCGAGGAGTCGCGGCTGCTAAATTTCCACGGACTGCCGCGCTCCCATCTGGTCACGATCCGCAGCAGGCTGTCTTTGGCCCCCGGCTGCCGATTGGGGTGGTGCTGGATCACGCTTTCCTCCACCCTGCGCACCACAAACAACCCTTTTTCTATTTCGTAGCTCGTTTGCAAATAGTCCCATTCGGGATTGAATCTTTTGTAACCGGTGAGCTCTCCCGCTTTTTCGTCGATCACTGGGTTGATCAGCCCCCCCCAATCTACGAACTCCCGGCTGGTTGGGTTGTACATGAACAACCGATAATGTTCTTGGGATTTCATCTGCTTGACCAGCAAGCGAATGTCCAGATAGCCATCCGCATTGAGATCGATTAATTCGACGCAACTTTTGATGAATTGGTAAATGTCAGCATCTGCCCGCGACTTAATGGATCGACTTTCCTGTAATGGCAGATACTGAATGGCCGGATTATAGGCGAGGCTGGGCGAACTTTTGGCCACAAAAAAACCTTGGGCGTGGGCATAGTCCTCATTGCTTTTGCTCACCGCAAAAACCAGTTTGTACTCCTCCACTTGGGGATTCACCCCGATTTGAAGCGATTGTTTGTCTTTGACTGCACTCATTTGGGCCGTCAGTGCCGAAGCGGACAATTCCCGATAAGTGAGGGCATCGGTCTCGGACATGGCGGTCAAGACCAATTTCTGGGTGCGGTTGCCCGCCGAATCAGCCGAATATTCGCCCTCAAAACAATCGGGGGAAACCATCCGGCCGCAGACAGCGAAACTACACTTGGGCGCGTTGCGTTTTCCCAAACAAAGCTTGTAGGTCCCGTCGGGCTGGGCCAGACCTTGCACTAGATAAACCTGGCCCGGTGCGCCAGACCGCTGATAGTGCGGCTTCATCAGGGCCTGTCCCGAAACGACTTGGTCGGGATAATCATCGGCCAAATACGCTTGGATAAAAATCGAGTCTTGCCCATTGAACGAGCCCGATAATTTTAACGTGGGAAAATCCACCCGCCTTACTTTTGGTTCATCCTCTGCTCCCGGCAGTCCGGCTGCTGGGGGGGTGCTGAAACCGCAGCCAGCCAACCATCCGCCAACACCGATCACCAAAGCAAATCTCATCAGGCGGACGTAAATCGAGGTCATATTACAAGGACAATTTGTTTATCAACGTAAAAATATTACTTTTAACCAAAAAAAGCAGTCTAATTAGCCCAACGAACATTTATGCAAGGCATTACTTTTCTGACCGACGACAAAAAGAATATTGTGGGTGCCCAAATTGACCTCCGGATCCACCAAGATACGTTTGATGAGTTTTTTAGCGCCCTTATCACGGGTGGCCGCATGGCGGGCACGCGCGGTGTCACGTTTATAAAAGACCAAAAAGGCAATATTTGGGCGGCCCAAATCGACCTTCGTCTCCACCAAAATACTTTTGACGAATTTTTCAGTGAACTGATCGTCAAAGGTGCGCAAGGGCCGGTAGTCCCGGCCAAGCCCAACGTGGCCCGCCCCGACCGGATCAACATGGTGGTATCAGCGGCCAAATCATTTTTGGGCACCAAATACCAAACCGGGGGCGACACTTTATTTGGCATCGACTGTTCGGGCCTCACGTTCATGGCCTACAAAACCATTGGAATCCAACTGCCCCGCCGCTCAGTGGACCAAATGAAATCGGGCAAAGTGGTGGATCGGACCCAACTCGTGCCGGGCGATCTGGTATTTTTTGCAACCAATGTCAACGATCCCACCCGGATCAACCACGTGGGCTTGGTCACGCGGGGTGGCCTCCAACCTTCGGTGCTGCATTCCTCCTCGTCCCGGGGCGTGGTGGAAGAAGTAATGGGCAACAACTACTTGGCCAACATGTTCCGGGGAGCCGTGCGGGTGGTCTAGCCATTGTCCTTTTATTTGACTGACTTTTTAGTTATTTTCACCTTCACAGTCCAACCGATCACGTCATGAAAGCAATTTTAACTTTATACTTGGCCCTGACCACCCTTTGCGCCACCGGCCAAGCCCGTTGGTCAGCCGAAAAAGCCAGGGCCTGGTACCAAAAACAGCCGTGGCTGGTGGGTTGCAATTTTATTCCCAGCACCGCCATCAACCAATTGGAAATGTGGCAGGCCGACACCTTCGATCCGGCCACGATCGACCGGGAACTGGCCTTGGCCCAGGGCATTGGGTTCAACGTGGTGCGGGTGTACCTGCACTCGCTCGCCTGGCAAGCCGACAAGAAAGGGTTTAAACAGCGCCTGAACACTTTTTTGCGCTTGGCCGACCGTCGCCAGATCAAAACATTGCTTGTATTGTTCGATGACTGCTGGAACAGCGATCCCAAACTGGGCAAACAGCCCGCCCCCAAGCCGGGAATCCACAATTCGGGCTGGGTGCAATGCCCCGCCTATGCCAACGTGATCGACTCCACCACTTGGACCAGCCTTGAACTGGAGGCTTTCACCAAAGATATATTGCGGAGTTTTGCCAAGGACAAGCGGATCCTGCTCTGGGATCTGTACAACGAACCGGGCAATTCGGGCCTCAAAGAAAAATCATTGCCCTTGCTCAAAAAGGTATTTGCGTGGGCCAAAGAAGCCAATCCCCGGCAACCCATCTCGGTGGGGCTGTGGTTTGACAATGCGGTGCTCAACGAGTTTCAGCGGCAAAACTCCGACGTGATCACCTTCCACAATTACAGCAATGCCGCCAGCATGGAGCAGCAAATCCTCGACCTGCAACAGCTTGGGCGGCCGCTGATCTGTACCGAATACATGGCCCGCACCAACGACAGCCGGTTTGCCACCCATTTGCCCATCCTCAAAAAGTACCAAGTGGGGGCCATCAATTGGGGGCTGGTGAGCGGCAAATCCAACACGATTTTCCCTTGGGGATCCAAAGCGGGTGCCCCCGAACCGGCCATCTGGTTCCATGATATTTTTCGGGCCAATGGCACCGCATTTGACCCGCAGGAAGTGGAGACCATCCGCGCAATCACCAAAAAATAAGTGGGGGCAGTGGGCTTTTTTTCGCCTTGTGGCTAATAATAAAACAAAAAGACTGTATTATTGTGGATCGGGACGGTAAAATTAAAGCCATGCGGGTGACTATTTGTGCAACTCCTTGGCTGACCGAACCCCAGCCCTGCGCAATCACGCAAAAATCACCTTTGAGCCATGGCCACTCGCTTCCAAGCCATTCTTGATAAGCCTACAAGCACCTTCATAATTAATTGAAAAACAATGTTTTAAGTATAAATTTAATTTGTAAACTCAGATTAAGCCATCAAAGGAACATGAACAAAATCACACCTTATCACGCAAAGTATTTTGCCCACGAACTTACCAAACGCTATTCGTCGGATAACCTACAAAAATTCACTGCTTCGCTTTCCGATGCACAAGTGGATCTAAACCCCCATCAGGTGGACGCGGCATTATTTGCGTTTCATTCCCCGCTTTCTAAAGGTGCGTTGCTGGCCGATGAAGTAGGATTGGGCAAAACGATTGAAGCCGGTATCGTCATTTCGCAAAAATGGGCAGAACGCAAGCGCAAAATTTTGATCATCGCCCCGGCCAATCTTCGCAAACAGTGGAACCAAGAACTTGCCGACAAGTTCTTTTTGCCCTCCCTTATTTTAGAAGCAAAATCTTTCAACGAAGAAATAAAAAGAACCAAATCAAATCCTTTTGACCAAAAAGAAAAAATTGTTATTTGCTCTTATCACTTTGCCAAGAGCAAAGCAGCAAATATTAGTGAAACTAAGTGGGATCTAGTGGTGATCGATGAAGCGCACCGACTAAGAAACGTTTACAAGAGCAATAATAAAATTGCCAGAGCAATCAAAGGAGCCCTCATCAATGCCCCAAAGATTTTGCTAACGGCAACACCACTGCAAAATTCCTTACTGGAGCTTTACGGATTAGTGAGCATTATCGATGAATACACTTTTGGTGATTTAAAAAGTTTCAAAGAGCAATCCCTCAGAGCCGGCGAAGAAGCATACTTTCAAGAACTAAAAGATCGATTAGCGCCTCTTTGCAAACGGACACTGAGAAGGCAGGTGCTAGAATACATCAACTACACCAACCGCACTTGCATTTTG
>JAYUVL010000114.1:0-6510 GCA_043754075.1 Cytophagales bacterium
CGGCCGCTGGTGGCCCAAGTGGCTGATACCCATTCGGTGCAAGAAGCAGTGGCAACCGCCTACAGTTGGGCCAGTCCCGGCGACGTGGTGCTGCTTTCACCGGCCTGCGCCAGTTTTGATCTGTTCAAGAACTATGAGGACCGGGGGCAGCAGTTTGTCACCGAATGTCAAAAAATCAACACATAAATTCAGTCAACCATTAGGTTATTGGTTCATTCAACGATAGAAGCAATGGAAGCAACGCTCAAAAACAATCCCCTGACCACCGGCCGCGCCAAGTTTTTGGTCGGCGATCCGGTCATTTGGGCCGTGATCGGTCTGCTGGCCTTCGTCAGTATGCTGCTGGTGTACAGCGCCACCGGAACCTTGGCTTATAAGCGCATGGAAGGCGACACGGAGTATTATTTGCTTAAGCACTTCCTCTTGGTGGTCTTGAGTTTTGTGGCCATCTGGATCTGTAGCCGGATCGATTACCGCTACTATTCGCGGTTGTCGCGCTTGGCCCTGCTGCTCTCCGTTCCATTGTTGCTGTTTACGTGGCAGTTTGGCACCACCATCAACGAAGCAACCCGCTGGCTGACCATTCCCTACATCAACCAAACATTCCAGCCATCCGATTTGGCCAAGTTCGCCCTGATTGCCAACGTGGCCAGTATGCTGTCCAAACGTCAACAAGACATTGGCAACTTTGAGAAAGCCATTTTCCCGATTCTGTTTTGGTGCGGACTAATCTGCGGGCTCATTGCCCTGAGCGATTTCTCGAGCGCGGCCCTGTTGTTTGTCACCTGTATGTTGCTCATGTTCATTGGCCGGGTGCCCATGAAATATTTGCTGGCCCTGGTGGTAGTGGGCATGGTGGCCGTCCTGTTTGCCTTGGCCATTGGCCAACGGGGCGGCACCGTCCGAAACCGGATGGAAGCTTTTATGAGCACCGACAATCTGCCCTTCCAGGCCGAGCAATCGTACATAGCGGTGGCCAGCGGTGGGCTGTTGGGCAAGGGGCCGGGCAACAGCGTGCAGCGCAACTTCCTGCCCAACCCCTTTTCCGATTTTATCTCCGCCATTTTGGTGGAAGAATATGGTTTTCTGGGGGCCTTGTTCGTCGTTGGGCTGTACCTCACCCTGCTCCACCGGGGCATGTTGGCGGCGGCCCAGAGTGAGCGGGCCTTTGGCGGGCTGCTTTCGGCAGGGCTGAGCTTCAGTTTGGTCATGCAGGCCATGGTCAACATGGCTGTGGCGGTTGGGCTGGTCCCCATTACTGGCCTGCCGCTTCCGTTGGTGAGCATGGGTGGCACTTCGCTCCTGTTCACAGGCATCACCATCGGGATTATCATCAGTGTGAGCCAGGGCGATCAATCTACCGTTAATAGACCCAGCCGCACCGTCCGTTTGCGTCAGCGCTGGAATTTAAACTAAGCAATTGATCGTTTTTATTGATATTTAAAACCCATTATCGGGCAACCATTGAAAAAGTTCATCATCAGCGGCGGCGGTACCGGCGGCCACATCTACCCAGCAATTGCCATTGCCGACGAAATCATGCGGCGCAATGGCAAGCATGAGGTGCTGTTTGTCGGGGCCGAGGGCAAAATGGAGATGGAAAAAGTGCCCAAAGCTGGTTACCGGATCATCGGCCTGCCCATGCGGGGGCTGCAGCGCAAGCTCACCTTGGCCAACTTGTCGGTGCCCTTCCGGCTGTTGGGCAGCTTGTGGCAGGCCCAGAAACTGATCCGAGATTTCGGTCCCGATGCAGTGGTGGGGGTCGGGGGCTACGCCAGCGGGGCCGTGATGCAGATAGCGGCCTGGGCCAACACCCCGATTTTGATCCAAGAGCAAAATTCTTATGCCGGACTGACCAATAAGCTATTGGCCAAGGCCGCCAGTAAAATTTGTGTGGCCTATCCCGCCATGGAAAAATATTTCCCCGCCGCGAAAATTGTGCTTTGCGGCAATCCCGTGCGGCGCGATCTGCACGCACTGGCGGACCTCCGGCCACAGGCTCTGGCCCACTTTGGCTTGGCCGAGGGCCGGAAAACGATCTTGGTGATTGGCGGCAGCCTCGGGGCCAAGACCATCAATGATTGTTTCAAAACTGCGGTGGCCCCACTTTTGGAAGCGGGCCACCAACTGGTTTGGCAAACCGGTAAAGGATACCTGGCCCAAGTGCAGGCTACGGTGGCGGCCCGGCCCGGCTTGTTTGTGAGTGATTTTATCTACCGAATGGACTTGGCCTATGCCGCCGCCGATCTGGTGAGTTCCCGGGCGGGGGCGCTGTCCATTTCCGACCTGTGCCTGGCGGCCAAGCCAGCCATTTTGGTGCCTTCGCCCAATGTGGCCGAAGACCACCAGACCAAAAATGCCTTGGCCCTGGTGAACCAACACGCCGCCCTGCTCGTGCGGGATGAGGAAGCTGGCGAAAAATTGTTGCGCACCATGCTGGACTTATTGGCCGATGAAGCCAAGCAGCAGCGGTTAAGTGCCAATATCGGGCAACTGGCCAAACCAGAGGCCGCCAAAGAAATAGTGGATGAACTATTTAAACTGATTGAAGCGTGACCGAACTGACCCACATAGCGCACGTCTATTTTATTGGCATCGGCGGGATCGGGATGAGCGGCCTGGCCCGTTGGTTCATGGCCAACGGACGAACCGTGGCCGGCTACGACCGCACCCCGACTGCCCTGACCCAAGCGTTGGCAGCCGAGGGAATGGCCATCCATTATGAGGACGACGTGGCGCAGATTCCAGCCGCCCTATTGGCCAATCCAGCCGCTTCGCTGGTTATTTACACCCCAGCCGTGCCCCCCGATCTCCGTGAGTTGAACCACTTGCGGGCGGCGGGGCTGGTCGTCCAAAAACGGGCCGAAGTATTGGGCATCATTTCGCGGGCCATGCGCTGCGTGGCCGTAGCGGGCACCCATGGCAAAACCAGTACTTCGGCGCTGGTGGCCCACCTGCTGCGCCATTCGGGCCGGGACTGTGCGGCGTTCTTGGGCGGCATTTCCCAAAATTACGGGACCAATATGCTGCTCAACCGCACACTGACCCCAGAAACGGTGGTCGTGGTGGAAGCCGATGAATATGACCGCTCCTTTTTGACGCTGCGGCCCTACTTGGCGGCCATTACCTCCACCGATGCCGACCATTTGGACATTTACGGGGATGCGGAGTCGCTGTTGGGATCATTTACCCAATTTGCCAGTTTGGTGGCCCCCGGCGGGAGCTTGTTTTTGCAACAAACGGTGCAACTGGCCGACCAGCCCCCCCGGCCCACTGGGGTGGAAATAGCCCAGTATGGAATCACTGGCCAACCATTGACGAGCACCAATGGCCATTTGGCACCTGACGCCATTGCCTACCGGGCCGAAAATATCCGCATCGAGCCGCCCCACTTTGTTTTTGACTTGGGGCTGGGCCAGGGCCAAGCCCCGATCACCGACTTGCGGCTTACCGTGCCCGGTTTTCACAATGTGGAAAATGCCGCAGTAGCCGCCGCAATGGCACTCCGTTTGGGCATTTCGCCCGAAGAGATCCGGGCGGCCCTGGCCACTTTCCGGGGAGTAAAACGGCGCTTTGAATATTGGGTGCAGCGGCCCGAAGTGGTGTACATCGATGACTACGCCCACCACCCAACCGAGATCCGGGCGTTTTTGACCTCGGTACGTGCACTGTACCCGGGCCGCCACTTGACCGTGGTGTTCCAGCCGCACTTGTTCTCCCGCACCCGTGACTTTGCCCAGGGATTTGCCCAGAGCCTTTCACTGGCTGACGCAGTGGTATTGCTGCCCATTTACCCAGCGCGGGAACTACCCATTCCGGGGGTGAATTCTGAAATGTTGTTGGTGCAAATAACGGCTCCCGAAAAGTTTTTGGTGGAGCATGGCGAAGTACTGGCGTTCTTGACCGCGCGTCCACTGGACTTGGTGGTCACAGTGGGAGCGGGCGATGTGGATCGGCTGGTGGCCCCTTTGGCCAACATGTTGATGAACCGGATTTAAAACGATACATTTTTTACATTCCTAAAAAGTTGGAAGATGAAAAAAATTAGGCTAAAAAAACAGGCAAAAATCGGGTTGACGGTCATCGGGCTGATGGTCGCCTTGGGATTTGCCAGCCGGCAATATGCCCGCGTGTCTTCGGGCATGTTACTGGTGCGCATTGATAGCGTGGATGAGAACAAATTTGTGACCGAGGCAGAGGTGGTAAGCATGGTCACCGAGATCCGCAATGCCGACTCGACCAACTCCCCGGTTGGATTTGTCAACCTCAAGGATCTGGAACTGAGACTCCAAGCGTACAGTTTTATCGCCGAATGTCAAGTATCGCGCGACTTGCAGGGCAATCTGATCGTCGATGTCAAGCAGCGCAAACCGATTGCCCGTGTTACAGGCCACAAGGGCGGCGGATTCTACATCGCCTCGAACGGCGGCAAAATGCCCCTCTCCTCGCGTTTCACCGCCCGAGTGCCCATTCTCACCGGGGCCGGGGCCGACAGCCTGTACACTGGGGACAAGCTGACCAAAGCCCACGGCATTGCCATGTACGAATTCTTGGCCTACTTGGAAAAGGACCCCTTTTGGAAGGCCCAGATCGCCCAAGTGGATGTGGATAAATATGGCAATGTGACCCTGTTCCCGCAAGTGGGCAACCAAACCATCGAGCTGGGCTTGTTGACTGATTTTGAACTAAAACTAAAAAAACTAAAGCTTTTTTACGAACAAATCATCCCAGCAAAGGGGTGGGACGCTTACCATCGCGTCAAACTTGATTATGAAAATCAAATTGTATGTGAATAAAGCCGGCAATATTTCCCCTGTGAATGATCATTAAAGGTTAATTTAACGCACCGATTCCCCAAACGAAAGTGTAAACTGAAAATTTATAACGCACATGAGCAACGACAAAATTGTAGTAGGACTGGACATTGGAACTACCAAAGTATGTGTAATTGTTGGAAAGATCGACACATACGGCAAATTGGAGATCATCGGCATGGGCCGGGCCAACTCAGAAGGAGTAAAAGAAGGCGTCGTATCGAACATCAACAAAACAATGGTCGCGATTGGCCAAGCCGTGGAAGAAGCCGAAAAAGTTTCCGGGATCGATATCGGATCGGTCAATGTCGGCATCGCGGGCAAGCACATCCGCAGCTTTGTCCACAAGGGCAGCATCACCCGCAAAACCAATGATGATGAGATCACGGTGGATGACATCAACCGGCTCAACAACGACATGTACCGCACCGTGACCGCCGCCGGCACGGAGATCATCCACGTCATGCCCCAGCATTACACGGTCGATTATGAGGAAAACATCAAAGATCCAGTGGGCATGGCCGGCGTAAAACTGGAAGCAGACTTCCACATCATCACCGCCCAGACCAACGCTATCAAGAACATAAAACGCTCGGTGGAACGGGCCGGCCTGAAGATCGAGAACCTGATCCTCGAGCCGCTGGCCTCTAGTTTATCGGTACTGAGCGAAGAAGAAAAAGAAGCTGGCGTCGTATTGGTCGATATTGGCGGCGGGACTACCGACATGGCCATTTTTCACGATGGCATCATCCGCCACACGGCCGTGATCCCTTTTGGGGGCGAGATTATCACCAGTGACATTAAACAGGGGTGCTCCGTGCTGGCCAACCAAGCCGAGCTCTTGAAAGTTAAATTTGGCCGCACCATGGCCGAGGACGCCTCCGATTATGAGGTGGTATCCATCCCCGGGCTGCGCAACCGGCCGCCCAAAGAGATTTCGGTCAAAAATTTGGCCCGGATCATTGAGGCGCGGGTGGAAGAGATCGTGGATATGGTTCACATCGAGATCCTCCGTTCCGGCTACGGTGGCAAATTGGCGGGTGGCGTGGTAGTGACGGGTGGCGGCGCCCTGCTCCAAAGCCTCCAAGAATTGTTTGAGCTCAAAACCGGGCTCGACACCCGCATTGGCTACCCCAACGAGCATTTGGGCAAAAGCAAAGATGAATCGGTGAAAAGCCCCATGTATGCCACGGCAGTGGGCCTGGTACTGGCCGGCTTCAAAACCATTGATGAGCGCGAGGAAAATTACCTCAAAAGCCCACAAATAGCCACGGTGAAAGTAAAGGAAGGCGCGGGTAAAACTGCTGGCTTCACCCGGAATGGCAATAATGGCGACAACGGCAATCGTAGCAACAACGGGACTGGGGCAGGTGATTTTTTCGCCAATATTTTGCGCAAAACCAAAGAGTTGCTCATCGATGACTATGAAGATGACAAATACTAAGTGCTTACTTTATGGGACAATATCCGACCAATTTCAACTTTCAGGAAACTCAACAAAATAATGATATGAAAGAGCGCAAATATGAGTTCGATTATCCAGTACAAGATGGTGGGTGCATCATCAAAGTGATTGGGGTAGGCGGGGGCGGTTCCAACGCCGTGAACCACATGTTCCGGCAAGGAATCCGGGGAGTGGATTTTTACGTGGCCAACACCGATATCCAAGCCTTGCACCTCAGCCCGGTTCCCTACA
>JAYUVL010000115.1:0-3182 GCA_043754075.1 Cytophagales bacterium
CTTTTGTGCTTTCATAAGTACACAAAAGTACTAAATTAAGTACAAATTAAGAAGAAAAATATACTTAATTTCTTCTGTTTAGTTTTTCGAGGTCCCCTTAACTTAATGGGTTTGAACCAATGGGAGCGGAAAAGGCGTGGGAGGCCCGCCACGCCCAGCCTGTTGTGCATTGACAGCCAGTCCGTCAACGCAGCCGCATTTGTCGGGCGGGAGACCGGGATTGACGGCAACAAGCTCATCAACGGGCGCAAGAAGCACATCATCGTGGACACGCTGGGGCTGGTCTGGGGAGTGGTGGTGACGCGGCCGACATCCCCGACGGGTCCAGGGGCCACCTGCTGGTGGAACACTGCCTGGGGTACCTGCTAAGGATGAAGAAAATACTGGTTGACCATGCGTACAAAAACACGTTCAGTGACTGGGTGAACGACAATATCATCGGCCTGGAGGTGGAGTTTGCCGCCAGGCCGCCCTCTGCCGGCCGGGGCTTTGTCCCCGTCAAGTGGCGGTGGGTGAACGAGCGGACCTTCGTCTGGCTCAACTTTTTCCGCCGCCATGCCAAGGATTATGAGAAAACGCCCGAGAGCACGGAGGCCTGGGTGCTCTGGGCCAACTGCCAGATTGTCCTTAATCCCTTCTAAATGAATCAAATACGATTTTAAACATGTTCTTAGGCCCGCGACAACCCATGCACATCACCCAGATCAAAGAAACTTGCCTCTATGTGTCGGACTTGGAGCGCACCCGTGCTTTCTACGCCGAGGTACTGGGCTTCCCGCCCTTGAGCATGGAGGCGGGCCGGCACGTGTTCTTCCACGCGGGCAGCTCGGTGCTGCTTTGCTTTTTGCCCGAAGTGACCAAAGCCGATCTTGTGCTGCCCCTGCATTATGCGCATGGCCATCAACATTTGGCGTGTGAAGTGCTGCCGCTTGAATACGAGACCACCAAGCGTGCCCTAAGAAGTTGTTTGGGATTCATAAATATTTGATTACCAATAATTTAATTAAAATGACCCATTTTTCAAGCTCTTTACGTTTGACTGGTTGAGGCTTGAGAAGGTTTTGTGGTTGTGTAGCTCAAGCATAAGCCGATCAAAACGCGAGGTTTCATTTTAACTGATTGAATATTAAGTTTTTGAAATTCCCAAACATACTCTAAGCCTGATGCTTACCCTCAACCAATCCGCCATTTTTTTACCCCAAAGAGAGCCATGAAATATTTTTTGCCCGTCACCATCTTGGGCCTATTGATGCTAGGTTGTTCCGGCCAAGGGGACAAAAGAGAAACGGCCTTTAAAGGGGGACAGGCTATGGAATTCAAGATAGATTCCCTTGCTATCCCAATTGACAGTGCCACCGGCAACTTTTACTCCACTTTTCACGGATTCACCCAAAATGGCATCAGCTATTTTGGCAACTATAATAGCTTCAGGCATTCCATTGATTTTTTTGACCTGGACAATGCCAAGTTGGTCAAGGTTATATCACTCCAGCGCAATGGTCCCGACCAGGTTTACTGGCCCCGCAGCATTTGGATAAAGAACATGGATTCCGTCTACATTTATCAGGATGGCAAAGGGCTAGTCTTGGTTAATGGACAGGGCATGGTCAGGGCAAATCAAAACTTGGCCCAACTTAGGGTCTAGATGGGACTGCGGGGCCACCTGATTGCTGACCATAATTTCCCCCTCCAGATAGACTTGTCCACCAATTCCGCCTCACTGTACAATGCCCCCTCCGACCATTCCCCCGAAACCTTGGCGGCCCCCATTGTGGTGAAGCTCAACCTGAAGACTGGGGAGGCAAGTTTTGTCCCCATTTATCCTTCCGATTTCTACCGCGAAAGGCAGGGCAAGTTTGGCAACCTTTGGAATGCCTCGGCCACGTTGGCGGGGGAAAAAATTATCTATAATTTTCAGGCGGAGTCCAACATCTATGTGTATGATACAGCCACCAAGCGGGTGAGGACCATCCAAGCCACCAGCCGGTATTCCCCCAATCAGGCCACCAGCGAACGGGTGGAGGCGGAGGCCCACCCGGTGGAGAACACCCTTTTCTGCCAAGTGCTGCCTGACCCATACCGGAAGTTGTACTACCGTTTCCACTGGGGGGGTATCCCGGCGGTTGCGCCCGACAGGACTGCCCGTGAAATGACCGACAAGCCCCTCTTCCTCATGGTGTTTGACCAAGATTTTAACCTGCTTGACGAGATCAAGTTGCCACCAGTTACCTACAGGCCCTTTACCTGGTTCGTCAACCGCAGCGGGCTGTGGCTTAGTGCTGCCCACCCCAGTGGCAAAAACCAGTCCCAGGACCTGATGAAATTGCATTGCCTCAAGTTTGACACCCCGGCCCGCTGAATGCTCCAACTTATCGCCGTCCAAACCGCTTGGCTCGCCAACCATCGATGCGCACAAGGATAACCTGATGAATAGGTTGGGCCTCACGGGTCGCGGTGGGTTATACTGGTATGCGGGCCTGCACCAGGCCAGCATTTTGGCCTCCACCGAGCGGCTGGGCACCCAAGTGGCACAACTCATAGCGAAAAATAGGTAAATCACCTAGCTAAATTAGGCGATTTACCTATTGTGGAACCAGAAGCGAATGGCGAATTTTGGGGTGTCAAATCTTATATTTCACCCATTAAATTTTTGTCTTTATGAAAACTTCAAGCAAAAATCTGGCCCGCACCATGGTGCTGGGCAGCATTCTGGCCGGCGGCGTCACGCTGGCCCAGTCGTTTTATAATGAGGCGCAGGCTTCGCAAGCATCCTGTAAGCTAGAAAGTATCCGTTGTGACGCGTATTCAAACAATGTACGTTACGTTTGTCATCAGAATGGGGGTGGGGGCGGTTGTGGATGTGGTAGTTCAACCACCTGTCCATAAACTAGTTCTACCCTAAGTTTTCCCCTAGCCGAAGTAACACACTATACTTGTTACCAGCTAGGGGTGTTTTTCAAATATCATACACTTTACTATGTTTTTTAACATGCAAAAATTCATTGCCCCCGTATTCTTGTTAGTGTTATTCGTTTTTTCATGTGCTAAAAGAGAGAACGAACATGCTAAATTGCCCATTTTAAAAATGGATGACGCTGTTGAAGTTATTGATATTGATACACTTATCGATCAAAGTAGTGTCGGTTCCATTTGTTTTAAGGGCGGCAATCGTCCGATAATCA
>JAYUVL010000116.1:0-2803 GCA_043754075.1 Cytophagales bacterium
CATGGATTTTTGTTTTTTACCAATTATGATAGCCGCAAAGGCCTGGATCTGTTGGCCCATCCCTTTGCCGCGCTCACCTTTCACTGGGTCGGGAGTTGAAATAGTCGGTGGATAGGGCAGCGGCCACACGCTCCACCCGGCCCTCGATGCGCACTTGGCGCTCCAGCTCGACCCAGTGAAAGGTGAGCGCGGCAAAGGGATGGGCCAACAGATCCAGGCCTTTGCGGCTATCATAATTGGTAAAAAACAAAAATCCATGATCCACTCCCTTCAACAGCACGATCCGGGCCGAAGGGCGGCCATTGGGACCAACGGTGGCCAAGTTCATGGCCGATGGCTCCACCAAGCCTGAGTCCAGGGCGTCAGCAAACCAACCATCGAACTGGACCAATGGGTCCGGGACTACCTCTGATTCATCCAAGGCTTTGAGCGTATATTCCTTGCGGAGACTGGCAATATCCATTCTTTCTATTGTTTGGGGCAAAAGTACAACCCTAGCGGATAAGCTAAGGCAAAAAAGAGGAAAACTTGGTAGTTAACGCAGGAAGTAGTAATTTTAAGTCCTTAATCAACCTCATAACCGCTTGAAAAAGCTTGCCATTACTCTTGCACTGTTGGTTGTTGCCCACATAAGTGCCTTGGCCCAAGATAAAACTACTTCGGAGGAGTTGCTGTATCGCAGCCAGATGGCCTACGGAATCAACTTCAACAATAACGCCGGCCTCATCGGGGGCGGTATGCTCCGATACTCCCGGGCCATTACCTCCCGGATGAACCACAGCTTTTCGCTCGAGGTAGTAAATGTCAAGCACCCTCGCGAGCAGCGCACGCTCAGCCAGGTATCAGGTGAAAACTACGTCCCCGGCAAACAAAACTTCTTGATGCTTATCCGGCCCCAATACGGCAGGGAATTTGTTCTATTCAAGAAGTCGGCCGAGCAGGGAGTCCAGATTAATTTTTTGGCTGCAGTTGGCCCGGCCATTGCCGTGGTTCCGCCGTATATCATCGAGTATGAGAATGCCAACAACCAAGTGTTCCGGGGCCAATACAACCCAGCCATCCATCAGGATTTTACGCGGATTCGTCGGGCCGCTGGGTTCAGCGAAAGTCTTTCATCCAGTAATTTTGTTTTTGGGGCGAGCATAAAGACCTCGCTCAGTTTTGAGTTTGGTAGTTTCAAGAACAACGTCACGGGCTTTGAGGTTGGCCTCCAAAGTGATTTGTTGGCCCAGCGGGTTATTATAATGCCCTTGGCCAATAACCGGCAAAACTATTTTTCGGTTTTCGTCAACCTGTTTTATGGCAGCCGCAGGTAAAGTCCCTTTTGGCCAAGGCTGGCTGCCAAATGTTGTCCAGTCTATTTTATTGCAATCAAATTTTTCAAAAACTGACATGAAAAACCACTTTTTTTCTTTTTTGTTGATCGGGTTGTTTTCCCTGTGGGCATCCCCCCTTTTGGCCCAAGACGATGTAGCTTCTGACGGTTCCACCGGCGGTACTTTTGAACAAGATGTTATCCGGCTGTTTGAGGCGAGCAATTTGACCGCCCCCTACAAGGCGGTGATCCCCCAATTATTTTCCCAATTCAAGGCCATGAACACCAAGGTATCGGCCGGAGTATGGACCGAACTGGAAAATGAAATGCTGAGCGATGTTAGCGAACTGCAAAAAATGTTGATCCCTGTCTATCAAAAGCATTTTACCCAGTCCGAAATTCGGGCCATCATTGCCTTTTATGAAACTCCGGCCGGGCGCAAGTTTGCCGAAAAGCAAGTGCCATTGAGTCAAGAATCCATGCAAGTGAGCCAAAGTTGGGCCCAGTTGGTCGGCCAGAAAGTGGCCGACAAGCTCAAGGCCAAGGGATATTGATCGGGATTGCCAAACCAACATCATCATTTTGGGGTTAAGGTACAGGAATTATCTCAATAGAAACCAAGCCATGATCGAACTCCCTGTATTGGAACAGGCGGCCCCGGCACCGACTGCCCGGGCAAAGCGGCCCGATTGGTTGCGGGTAAAGTTGCCCGTCGGCCAAGAATATGCCAAAGTCCGCCGCATTGTGGACAACAATAAACTCCATACCATTTGTGAAAGCGGCAATTGCCCCAACATGGGTGAATGCTGGGGGGCGGGCACGGCCACTTTCATGATCTTGGGCAACGTGTGCACCCGGGGCTGTTCCTTCTGTGCCGTGGCCACCGGCCGCCCCACTGAGTATGACATTGATGAGCCGCGCCGAGTAGCCGAGGCCATCCAACTCATGGGAGTCAAACACGCCGTGCTCACCTCGGTCAACCGGGACGAACTCAAGGATCGCGGGGCCGAGATTTGGTACCAGACCATCCGGGCGGTGAAAGAACTCAGCCCCAATACCACCATTGAAACCCTCATCCCCGATGTGAAAGGTAACTGGGCGGCCCTTTACCGCATGATTTCGGCGGGCCAAGAAGTTGTGTCGCACAATATGGAAACGGTGGCCCGGCTCTACCGCCGGGTGCGGCCCCAAGCCCGCTACGAGCGCAGCCTCGAGCAGATAAAACTGACCAAGGAATACGGCAAACGCACCAAATCAGGTATCATGCTTGGTTTGGGCGAAACCACCGAGGAGGTATTGGCGGCCATGGATGATCTGATTGCCCACGGTTTGGACGTACTGACGCTGGGCCAATACCTCCAACCTACCAAGCTTCACTTAGAGGTGGCAGCATTTATCCACCCGGATCAATTTGCGTTTTACAAAGAGGAAGGTTTGAAGCGCGGGTTTAATTATGTGGAATCGGGGCCGTTGGTGCGGTCATCGTAC
>JAYUVL010000117.1:0-6196 GCA_043754075.1 Cytophagales bacterium
GCAGCTTCATGAAAGCGGCCCAGCTGGGCGTTATCGGTAATCTTGAGCAATGCACCCAAACGTTCGGTTTTCATGGCAGCCCGCTCTGCCACACTAGCAGTTGGTGCCGCTGCCCTGGGTTGAGCTTGAACCAGTCCAATCACTAAAAACACGCAAATAAGAATAAAAATGAGCTTTTTCATACTGGATTATGTTTGTGGTTTACCCAAGCAAAATAGCTTTTAGACATAACGGAAAAAAGCTGGCCCTATTATCCAAATGCAAGAAAATGTGGACGCAGATCGCCACGGTTGACCAAAACGGTTGACCAAAAAAAAATCGCCAGGGCAAAGGGCCTTGGCGATGAACGATGGCGCGATCTGCCCCTTCGCTAGTGACCCAACAAATAGGCGAAAATCAAGGGAGCAACGATGGTCGCATCGGACTCGATCACATACGATGGTGACGTAACGTGGAGCTTGCCCCAAGAGATCTTTTCGTTGGGCACGGCCCCCGAGTAGGATCCGTAGCTGGTTGTAGAATCAGAAATTTGGCAGAAATAAGCCCAAAAACCCACTTCATCCATCTCGAGGTCTTGCTTGAGCATGGGTACTACACAGATGGGGAAGTCGCCCGCAATGCCGCCCCCAATCTGGAAGAAGCCGATGCCATTGCCTGTTTTGTGGTTTTCGGTGTACCACTTGGCCAAGCTCAACATATACTCGATGCCCGATTTCATGGTCGAGGTTTTGAGCTCGCCAGTATAGCAATAAGAGGCAAAAATATTGCCCAGGGTGGAATCTTCCCAACCTGGTACAAAAATCGGTAGGTCATGTTGGCAGGCGGCCAACAGCCAACTATTCTCGGAAGGGATTTGATAATACTGTTCCAAGATTCCGCTGCGCAGTAGTTGGTAGAAGAATTCATGTGGCAGGTAACGCTCACCCTTTTCATCGGCGAATTTCCAAAGTTCATAGATATGCTTCTCAATCCGGCGGATGGCCTCTCCTTCGGGAATGCAGGTATCGGTTACCCGGTTGAAACCGTTTTCCATCAAATCCCATTCCTCATTGGGGGTCAGATCGCGATATCGCGGAATCCGTTTATAGAAATCATGGGCCACCAAGTTGAACACGTCCTCTTCCAGGTTCGCGCCCGTACAAGTAATGGCGTGTACTTTGCCCTGCCTGATCATCTCGGCCAAGGTGATGCCCAGTTCGGCGGTGGACATGGCCCCGGCCAAGGTCATGAACATCAGTCCGCCCTTTTCCAAGTGGACTTCGTAGCCTTTGGCCGCGTCAACCAAAGCTGCCGCATTGAAGTGGCGGTAATTTTTTTCAATAAACTGGGAAATTGCGCCTTTTGCCATTGCAATGCTTGATTTTTAGGTGAAGTAGCACCGGACGATTCCGGCAGAAAACAGGAAACAAAATTAGTGCAGCCATTCCATTTTCAGAACTTGGCGGCATTAATTTATTGCTTATCCCCTATCTATGGTCACCGTGGAACTGAGTATCGCATTGGCCTTGCCGCGGAAAGCACCGGTTACCGGGGTACAGGTTTCGGTTTGGGCGGCGGCGGCCACTGGCACGTGGTTTTCGGCGGCCATCAGGCCCATCGTTGGATCAAATCCGCGCCACCCAGCGCCAGGCAAATATACCTCCACCCAGGCATGAAGTTCATTGCGCCGATTAGGGTCGGGCTCAAAATGATAGCCGCTCACAAACCGGGCAGCCAAGCCAGCTTCCCGACATATCGCCATTTGCAAAAAGGCCAAATCGCGGCATGACCCCCGCCGCAGCAGCATCGTATATTCGGGCAAGTAGGGATTGCCCGCTTCGCGATGTTCATATTCGTACTGCTTATGGATCGTTTCGGTCAGAAGAGACAAAAATGGAACCGTCAAAAAATCAGCTTCCAGCATCAACTCTTTGGTAAACCGCCGGAACTCGGGGTTCTCCGAAACGGGTTGGATGAATGGGAGCAGTTGCGCCGTGTCATAAACCATGGGCAGGCGTGTAGCGGTAAATGGATACAAGAGAAAATTGAGCGGGTTGGTGTTGGTGGTTTCTACCACCGAGGTGGCCCGCAAATCCAAGTGATCCACTAAGCCATCAAACCAGATCACTTGCTCATGATTGCTGCTCATCCCCAGTTTATGGGATTGGCCACTGGGTTTGGGCTCAATGTCCATCTCGAACGAAAGGACGTTGAGTGTCAAGTCGGTCCGGGGGTGAAATCTAAGGATGTGCGGCTCTAAAAATACCCCTTCTGAATACTCATACCGAGTGTGGTGGACTATCCGTAGTTTCATACCGTTAATATTTGGCTTTAAATTAGTCTCTTTTTGCCGAACTCTCGCCCTGTGGGGGTTTTAATAGCCAAAAAAGGCCTTGGAGCAATTGCTCCAAGGCCAATAAATGCCAGCGATATCGCCGATTAATATTCCCAAAGTTGGGCCTCAAAGTCCAACAAGTCGTATTCCACTTGCATGGAGGCCACAATGCCGGCTTTGCCAACTCCATAGATGTCCTCAATGGTCAAATCATCGCCATTGGAGAACTTGGTCAAGTGGGCAGTGAACAGGCGCAATTCAAACGATTCAGCCAGATTGCGGTGCTCTTTGGGGTTGGCATTGTTGTACCAAACCGCATCGGGATTGTCCTTGAACACGTTGTCCACCAATTCTTTGTACGAAAAGGACGCAATGGGCTGCTCAATTGATTTGGCCACGTTTTTCTCGGCGGGCAAGTAAATGGTGAGCGACTGGATGTCGTGGTAGATCCGGGAGCGTTTTTTGTCAAAGATCAAATCCTCCTTCATTTCCATGATATAAAGTTCCTTGGGCAGCCATTCGGTGGGTACGGCCTCTTGGGCAGCCCCGCCAGTTTCATCGCCAAATCCATCATTGCTCCCGAAACCATCGTCCTCGGTGCCAAAACCCATGGCCTTTTCTTCCTCGGTCAACCCGGCATCAACCGTGGGAATGGTCATGTTTTGCATAAAGGTCTCAAAGCTCATCCGGGTTTTGAGCGAATCATTCTCAAAAGGACGGATAATGCCAGCGCGCACCGCTTCAATGATCACTTTGGTAATCTCCATGTTTTTGGCAAACAAGGGGCGGTTGGGTTTTTCGCGGCCATCAATCCGCCACCAAAGGGTTTTCTTGAAAAGTTGATCCGAATTGCGGATCGGGCGGAGCGAATTAATGTTGTAACCAAATTCCTCCCGCTCCTGAGCCATTGCATAAGTGCTGAAAAGCAACAATGCCAGTGCCAATAGGTTTCTCACGGTCTTAGCCATAAATCCAGTGTTTTTATCGAATACTAAAACAAATTAACAATAAATATGCCTGATTTGCACAACTCGGTTTAAAAATACAAAAGCCTGCCCCCGTCAGGGAACAGGCTTCTGTTACGTTTGCTCAAACCCTACTACTGGGTAATGTTGTAACTAAAAATGGATTGATCACCAGCGATAGTCACCACTTCAGTCTGGCCCTTGAAGTTCATGCGCTGCACTTCCTTCACCTCGATAACCAAGCGATCGCCTTCACGGGCATTGGACCGGAAATCATTGATGTTGGTGGTTTCACCGCCATTTTTGGGAGCACCAACTGGGCGACGGCCACGCACATGGATGATTTCTACTTTGGTCACTTTGTAGCGGGCATCATCGGGCAAGAAAGTTTTGAAACTTTCATCTGAAACGGCCTTTATCGTTAATGAAGCTGGGCAAGCCCCGCCTTGTTTGATGTTCAGGCCTACCACATTCAACGTAGGTTTGGGAACCAAACGTACCTTGAAATTCTCTACCCCAATGTTATTGCCACCACTCGATACCGTCATGGCCACATTGGCACCGGTGGGAACTAGCACCACTTCACCTTTTTTGGAACCACGGATTACTTCAGCACCAGTGGCAGTAAATGACGGGTCGTAGGTAACACCGAGCGCAGGTACTTGGACGTTCAGTTTGTTGCCGCACTTCAGGTACAATGCCTGCACACTGGCGGACTGCACTTGGATGACCGGCTTGGCCACGATGTACTCTTCTTTCACGCGAAAAGTGGTGTCACCGTTGGATGAGGGAATAGTGATGGAACCTTCCCAAGTTTGCTTAGAGTTGCCCTCGGCATCATAAGCCCCAGCTTGCGCGGTAAACTCGATGATCCCGAAACCACCTTCCATTTTGACCCCGCCCTTGGAAGAGGTCATTCTGGGGGTAATGTTGGAGGCCGAAGCACCCAAGAACAGCTTGGCGCGGTATTTTGTACCGGCAGCTACTACCCGAGAATCTGCCGTTACCATAGCCGAGATTTTGTCAAGTTTGATGGGCACCTGACCAATGTCTTTGGTCAGGGCAGCCACCACTTGGCTTTCAGCCCGGGCTACTTTAGTCTGCATTTCGCTCAATACGGCCAATGCTGCCACCAAGGGAGTGTTCTCAAAGTTCAAATTTGCAAAGTCCTTGCTCTTCTGATCGTTGTTCTTGGCAAACATTGGGATTTCCTTGGCATCCAGTGCGAGAGGCGTAATCGCAGCATTTTTGCTGTACTTGCTCATACTGGCTGCAAAAGCATTCAATTTTTCTTTGAGCTCGTATGCCTTCCCTTTGGCTCCACCCTCCACGCCAATCAAAAAATTCATTGAGTTGTCGTAGTTTTTGCCATCAACCAATTCGCCGGTTTCCTTGTCGCGGCCACCAGTTTCAGTGATCAAATTCTCGCGGAGGGTTTCCATCTCTGCCAACATCTTGCGGGATTCATCTTTGGCCTTCTGGGCTTGGGCCAAAATGCCCAAGTCTTTGGGGTTGTTGCCCTCTTTCTCAATCTGCGCTTGCACGCCTTTGAGCACCTGATCGGTTGCGTCTTTGCTTACTGTAACAGAGTAACGCAAACTTTCATCAATAAATATAAACTTTTCCAAAACAGCGTTGCTTACCTGCAATGCGAGCAGGGCGGTAAGCACAAGGTACATCATACCTATCATTCGCTGCCGTGGGGTCTCTTTTGCTCCTCCAGCCATTGAATAATAAAGTTAATTGGTGGTTAGAAATTGGATTTTGAATAACGTTTGCCGAAAGCTGCAAATTAACCTTTCATGGCGGTCAACATGTTGCCGTACACCTTGTTCAGGGTGGTCAAATTGCCAGTCAATTTGGTCATTTGATCTTTGAACGTTTGCGATTCTTTGCTTGCCTCGGCCATGCTTTCCATTGCCAAGGTCAAGTTGCTGTAGAACTTGTTCATGGCCTTCAGGTGGCTGTTGGCATCCTTCAATTCCATTTCATACACGGCATTCAATGCGCCCAGATTCTTAGTAATCAGTTGCACTTGTGAGTGATAGTCCTTGGCATCTTTGGCAGCATTGGCCATTGAAGACATTGCATCAACGGTAGAAGCATAAGCTTTGTTGAGCGTGGTCAAAGAGGAAGAGGCAGTCTTGAGGCCAGCAGCGTACTCATTGGAAGCAGAAGCAGCATCGCTCATGTCGCGCATCTTGAGCGCAGACTCATTCAGCGTTTTGATTCCTTTGCCAAAGCTCTTGAAAGATTCGGTCGAGAGATCAGCTTCTGCCAACATTTGGTCTAAGCCTACCAATGCCCCAGTATTGGCCAACTTGTTGGTCATTCCTTTGTCAATGGCAACAATTTCATCTTCAGAAGCCAACTCAGGATAAACGCGTTCCCACTCGTAATGAGCTTCGGGAGGAGGAGCAGGCTGAAAAACGCCCATAAAGAAGATAATTGCTTCGGTGATCAGACCAACGGCCAACATCTCACCAGCACCTTTGAGGTGAAGAATTTTAAACATTGCCCCGATAATTACTACTGCCGCACCAACACTGGTGATTTTAGGGACAGCGACACGGTAGAACCAGTCGAGTTTTGATTCATGTCTTTTGCTCATGATTTTGGACTAAGTTTTAGTTAAGAAATAGTTTTATATTGCGAATGAGGATCGCCTTGTTAAAAAAGAGGAGGTGGCAAAATACCAAATGAACATGAGTACCTGACAGCTTCCCTACTTGCATTCTTTGCTACAAAATTGCAGCCGATAATTGACTTTGTAATACTTATTAAAATACTGTAGGAGGTTGAACATGTAAGAAAAAAGGGCGATTATGCCAATTCTCACCTCCCAAATTAAAATTCAAAGCCAGACGAACGTCCCAGATAAGTCATGGTACAACGGAAACCGATGAAAGAACGGGCC
>JAYUVL010000118.1:0-2512 GCA_043754075.1 Cytophagales bacterium
CAACAATATTTTGTTCAGTTGCCACGACAACCAAAGAACTCTTTGGCAAAAAAATTAGGTATCTTCAGATTCAGCAATCTATTTTAAACGGTGATTCCATTTTAATTTGACAACTAGAAAAGATATTCACGATTGATTGTTGCACATTTCCATGGTTTAACGTTGCTAGTAAAATTTCAGTCATGCCAAAAACAGGAAACCGATTTATTGGACTTTGGTTGGTTCTTGCCAGTTTTATGCAATGCTCCAACCCAACTGACCGGCAGTCACAAGTTGCCCGGGCGGGCCAGCTAATCGGTATCGAGTATCGAGCTCATCGCCCGGATGCCAGTCTGCGCTATCTCAGCGATTACTTTGGGGCCAGGCAAGCCCAGCCTCACGTTGTTTGGTCCGATTCAAGTGCACAGAGATCGGCCCTTTATTTTCGGTCGGATCAGGCCCAGTTGGTGTTTAGCCCCGCGACAGGGGTACTGCCCGGGCCGGATCTCCCCCCCAGTTTTGGTGTATGGTGGTTGGCCCTGCGCACTCAGGGGCTGGATCCCGCCCTGGCCGACTTACGACAAAAAGGCCTCAACTTGGCCGAAGAGCGGCTCTATTTACCGGCTGGACCGCTGAACAAAGCGGTAATGGTGTTGATGCCAGACTATCAAAGGCTGGTCCTAGTGGAGCGGCGGGAAGATGTCAGCCTGAAAGGCTACGCAATTGATCACCTGCAATTGTTGGTGGAGGATATTCGGGCCAATGTAAAATTTTTCAAGGAGGTATTTGGGGCTGAGGTCATGCTCAAGGATGACCGAGGCACGGTCTTATACGTGGGTGGGCAAATGATCGTGCTCTCTGAGCCCGAGGGACTGGGCCTAGCACCGGCCCAAGTAGCGCAATTTCGGCCCCACTTGAATCGCTCGGGGGGGAATCGGTTGATTTTTCAATACGACAACCTGCCTGCCGCCCTCGCTTGGGCCGAGAAAAAGGGTTGGGCGTTTTACCGCGAACCCCGGCAAAATGGCAAATGGGCCTATTTGTACTCGCCCGACAGCTTGAGGTGCGATTTGCTCGATGTGAATGTCAAAAGCATCGACCGACCATGAGTTGCCCGAATAAACACAGGGCGACCAATTGTCTTTGCGAAGAAGCGCCAATTAAACTTTGCCATTGGCCTTGTATCGAAAATTGAAATCGCTTTTATGAATAGTAGCATAAAAAAGTGCCCGATCTGACAAACAAACCGGGCACTTTTTTCGGGAAGCTGTCAGTTAGTTGTTGACAAAATCAACGCTCCGTTGAATAAACGCCGTTAGATCCGCACCATTGAGCATGTTCTGGGACAACAGGGCCAGATCATAGGCTTGGCGGGCCAGTTTGTGCTGCACTGAATCCTCCGGCGAGGCCAAGATCCGACCTACCAGCGAGTGGTTGCCATTGATCACCACATTGTATTGTTCGGGCAAATCGCCATAAAAATTACCCATCCCGCTGGTAGCTGCCATTTCGCGCATCCGGCGCATAAACTCGGGCATCGTGATGGTAACCGGCAACTCGTCGAGGGGCAGGGCCAATACTTCAATCTGATCCAATCCACTCACTGACTTGAACAATTCCTTCAGCTTGGTTTTTTCATCTTCGGTTAGCACTGATTCGGCCATATCGCCCTTGTTCACCAACTTCTCAATCACATCGGCATCCACCCTTTTCAATTGGGTTTTCTCCAATTTGCGCTCCAAGTGATTGACAAAGTGGCTGTCTAGCACTCCGTCGAGCTTCAGCACGCCGTAGGACCGCCGTTTGGCCGATTGAATGTAGGTGTCCTGTTTGGATAAATTGCTGGAATACAACACAACTACGTTGCCGTCTTTGTCCGTCTGATTGATCTTTACCTGTTCTTTGTACTCATCGAGGGTATAATACTTCCCCTCAATGTCTTTCACCAAGGCAAAGTTGACGGCTTTTTCGTAAAACTTCTCATCGCTGATCATTCCGAACTTCACAAAAACATCGATGCCGTCCCATTTCTGCTCGTAGCCCGCGCGGTCGTGCTTGAACAAATCGCTCAACTTGTCGGCCACTTTGCGGGTAATGTAAGAGTTTATCTTTTTGACATTACTATCAGCTTGCAAGAAGCTCCGGGAAACATTGAGTGGAATATCTGGGGAATCAATCACCCCATGCAACAAAGTAAGAAAATCAGGGACAATGTCTTTCACTTCGTCGGTAATGAATACTTGCTTTTGGTACAATTGAATCTTGTTCTTTTGCATCAGGTCATTTTTCACCTTGGGAAAGTACAAGACCCCGGTCAAATTGAATGGATAATCCACATTGAGATGGATCCAGAACATGGGATCCTCGGTGAATGGGTACAATTCGCGGTAAAAATTAAGGTAGTCTTCATCTTTGAGCTCGGAAGGGGCTTTGGTCCAGAGTGGTTGGGTGTTATTGATCACCTCACCATTGAACTCCACTTCATAAGGCAAAAACTTGCAGTACTTCTTGAGAATGTCATAGAGTCGGTTCT
>JAYUVL010000119.1:0-4909 GCA_043754075.1 Cytophagales bacterium
TTGGGTAATTTTGGCTATTGTTACGGCCCGACCTTCGCTTTGACAGCAACCCTTTAAAAAGTCTATGCTCTTTGATCAAATACACATTTATGCTGTTCAATAAGTTATTGATGTCAGGATGGGTATCTTTTAGCTTTAGTATTTGCGTTACACCTTCGGGCAGGTTGCTAGTGTAAGCCAATTGTTGAGCTTCAGGAGTCAACATTACCCCATTTTTATAATCAATTTCATCGTTTGTAATAGGAAAGCTACCGAGACCAAAGTTATCTGCACCTTCATCTATACCCCACGGCCCAGCGAAAGGAACACTACCTATCATCCCGTTGCCTCGAAAAGAAAAACCGACCTTACTTGCACTATCTTCTTGCCTTATCCATTTGTCAATAGTTAAAGTTGAATCATTATCGAAATAAAGAGTAATGTTTTCAAATACCAACTTTTGAAAAAAATAAAACTCTTTATTCAATAAACTATAAATAATGTTCAAGATCATGGTTTTGCCAAATCCATTGGGGGCAGTGATAATCAACAAGTCCTCGGAATTGGCTAAAGGAATATCATAATTAAGATGATCAAATAGGTTCTTGATGGTTATCCGTGTAATTTTCATCTCTTAATTGGTAAAAGTGGGCTTGTTACAAACAAAAATAGCATTTCCGGCCCACAAACCAAGGCAATGAGTTTACTTTTGCGAACGAGGTCACTTATTTCGCTACTTTAACTACTACCCCAATGAACAAAACGGATCTGATCAAACCAATTGTCAAGCGGCTGATCAATAACGTGTATAAAACGTTTGATAAATTGTTATTGGCCATTCCCGAGGGCCAACTGGATTTCCGGGCCACGGAAGTGAACATGAGCTTCAAACAAATAGCCAATCATTTGTACCAAACTGCCTTGATTTTTACCAACGCCATGAAAACAGGCGAGGTCAATTTTGCTGATGTGTCCCTGATCGCTTATCGGCCCAATGAAGTGGAATCGGCCGCAGAGTTGGTGGCCTACGGAGAAAAAGTAAAGGATTTTATCCAACAAACGGTCGGTTCGCTCACCGAAGAAGAAGCCACCCGCCCGATCAAGTCCAAGTTTGGGGAAATGAACGCCCTGCGACTGATCAATGTCATGCTGGAAGAGGCGATCCACCACCGAGGTCAGCTCACCATTTACCTGCGCTTGCTGGGCGTTAAGCCGCCTAGTATTTACGATTACAGCTAGGGAATGGCTGCCCCAGCCCGCCAAGCGTAGGCGTAGCGGGCAACAAGCCGGCTGGGCACGATTGCCCCCAACACATCGGCCGGTCTATTTTTTCGCGACCGGCAGTTGGACAGTGGCTTTGGTGAGGGGGTCAAAAGCAAACTGGAGATTTGGCGAGCCGTTTTTTTCGGCAGCTTCGTAGTCGTCTAGGGTAAAGGTGTTGCCAGCATCCGACTTGATTCTCTGCAAGGGCATTTCGCTGTTCAACAGCAACCGGTTTTGCTCCCAACGCACCAACTCGATGCCCCCTGGATAGGGATTGAGCATAAAATGGGTTTGGTAGGATCGGGTGCGCATCACCTCCGCCACGCTGAACACCTCCACCCATGGATGGCCTTCCCCCACCATCATGAGTGCGCCAAATTGGCCATTTTCGGAAAATCGGACTTCGTAGGCACTCATCGGGAAATTTCCCTGATCGGCAAACGAGCTGCCCAACAACCGATTGACCCCAACCGAGTCGGTCAAGTACCAGAAACTGTGGTTGGCAAGCAGGGTATCATCCCGGAACAAGAGGATGCACAGCTCGCCGGGCTGTTTTCGGCCCTCCCATTCTTGCACCACGGGCACGCAAACTGGTTGACCGGGAATGGACTGGGCTGCTACTGGCTCGCGCTTGGGGGCAGCGGGCTGACACGCAAAAGCGAGGCCCAAAAGGAGTAGAAAATATTGGTTTTTCATGGACAGTCGGTCGAATAGGACAAAGGAGCGACAAAGTAGTCATTGCCCAGTTGATAACCAAAACGAGCGCAGAATAACGGGTTTGCAATAGTTGAAACAGTGACGATTGCCAACCCGCCGCCCGCAATTGATCGGCCACCAACCCGCCTGACCAAGGGCGTGAAACGGAGCCGCCAAGGGCAGCCACTCCAATTCCTAGACTATGCCGGTGCGCCCACTTTGACCAAAAAGTAGTTTTTCTTGCCTTTTTGCACCAACAAATACTTGTCTTGCAGCAGTGGGAAATCACCCAACTGGCTGTGCTCGTTCACTTTTATCTTGTTGATGCTCACCCCGCCACCTTGCAGCATCTTGCGGGCCTCGCCCTTGGAGGGGAAGATTACCTGTTGGGTCACCACCGACAAAAAATCGGTGAGGCTCGGTTGTAATTGGTGATCAGCAAATGAAACTTGGACTTGGGGCACGCCTTCCATCACCGAAAGCAATGTTTTTTCATCAATCGAGTTTAGATCTTCGTTGGTCGAGTTGCCAAACAGCAAGGCCGACGCTTTCAGGGCCAGTTCATATTCAGCCCGCCCGTGCACGCGCACGGTCACTTCTTCGGCCACCGCTTTTTGGAGCATCCGCAAATGAGGGGCAGCAGCGTGCTCCACTTCCAACTGCTCGATGGTCTGCCGATCCAACAAAGTGAATACCCGGATGAGTTTTTTGGCATCTTCGTCACTGGCATTGAGCCAAAACTGATAGAATTGGTAGGGCGAGGTCAATTCGGGATCGAGCCATACGTTGCCCTGCTCCGACTTGCCAAACTTGGTGCCGTCGGCCTTAGTGACCAATGGGCAGGTGAGGGCAAAGGCTTCGGCGGTTTCGCTGCCCATTTTGCGCCGGATCAGTTCGGTGCCGGTGGTAATATTGCCCCATTGGTCGGAGCCGCCCATCTGCAACCGGATGTTGTGTTCTTTGTACAAATGGTAGAAGTCGTAGCCTTGGAGGAGTTGGTAAGAAAATTCGGTGAAGGAAATGCCCGTCTCCAAGCGTTTTTTTACCGATTCCTTGGCCATCATATAATTGATGGTCAGGAACTTGCCAGCTTCGCGGAGGAACTGGAGGAACCCGATTTCCTTGAACCAGTCGTAATTGTTGACCATGATGGCGGCGTTGGCCCCAGCCCCAAAATCAAGGAAGCGCATCAACTGCTGTTTGATCCCGGTTTGGTTGCGGTTCAGGGTTTCTTCATCCAAGAATTGGCGCTCGCTGGCTTTGCCCGAAGGATCGCCCACCATGCCGGTGGCCCCGCCCACCAAGGCCACCGGCCGGTGGCCGCAGCGCTGGAAATGGACCAAGAGCATGATGGTGGCTAAATTGCCAACGTGCAACGAGGACGCGGTGGGATCAAAACCGATATAGCCAGCCGTCATTTCTTGGTTCAACTGCTCTTCAGTGCCGGGGGTCAGGTCGTGGAGCATCCCGCGCCAGCGAAGTTCTTCCACAAAATTCTTTTCCATCATACCGCGAAGTAAAAAAAAAAAGATGATACCGTCAAAGACAATATCATCTAACAAACTATAAGATTAGGATTAGGATTAAAATTCTTGAAAACACCCACCAGAAGTAATTACGGTTTTTGGTGGGTGTTTTATCGGTAAGTGCAAGTGGGTTTATTAATAGGTTCAGTACATAAACAAGACCCAGCTTGGCCAAAAATGGTTGCATCACTTCCCCAAAAAATTGGATTTTATTTCAAGTATCGGAAGTCAGCCCCGGCGGGCAACTGCACCAGGTACTCGTACATGAGCCGGATGCAATTTTCCAAGTCATCTTTGTGAATCATTTCAACGGTAGTGTGCATGTATTTGAGAGGCAGCGAGATCAGGGCCGACGTAATGCCCTTGCCCGAATAGGCAAATGCATCGGTATCAGTACCGGTGCTGCGCGTTGCCGCTGCCCGCTGAAAGGGAATGGCCTTCTCCTCGGCTACGCGGATCATATCGTTGAGCAATTTGTTTTGCACGGCCGGGCCATAAGTGAGCACCGGGCCTTTGCCACAGGTACATTCACCGTTCTTGATCTTGTCGTACATGGGCGATTTGGTGTCGTGGGTCACATCGGTGCAAATGGCCACATTGGGTTGAAGGCGGGCGGCCATCATCTCGGCCCCGCGCAAACCGACTTCTTCCTGTACGGAATTGACCACATAAAGCGTAAAGGGCAATTTTATCCCGTTTTGGTGGAGGCGGCGCAGGGTTTCCGCAATGATCACGCCACCCATGCGGTTGTCCAACGCCCGGCCAACGTAGTATTTGTCGTTTAATTCCATCAAGCCATCTTCAAATGTGACCACACAACCCACATGAATACCGAGATTTTGCACTTCCTCGGCGGTGCTGCACCCACAATCGATGAACAGGGTTTTTTGGGTGGGCAGGGGGTCGTCCTTAACATCGCGGACATGGACGGCCGGCCAGCCAAACACCCCCCGCACTGGGCCTTTGGCGGTGTGGATCAGCACCCGCATCGAGGGCGCGATCACATAATCAGAGCCGCCATTGCGGATCACGTAAATGTATCCCTCGGGAGTAATGTAGTTGACAAACCAAGAGATTTCGTCGGCATGGGCTTCAATGGCCACCGAATAGTCCATGCCCGGGTTGACGATCCCGACCAGCGATCCGTAGGCATCGGCCTGATAATCATGGATGTAGGGCCGGATGTAATCTAAAAAAACCTGTTGGCCGGCTGTTTCAAAGCCAGTGGGCGAAACAGTGTTGAGGTAGCGATAAATGAACTGTTTGAGGTGCTCATCCATTTGATTAAGTAGCGTTGGGTTGGGTAACAATGACAAACGTTTGATTAATAACTTGCCAAAAAAAAGAGAAACAATATACTAGTAAAAAATATTGGCAAAAAATCGCAGACTAAAAAAGATTCGGCTAGTTTGCTAGCATTTTGGGGCAATATTAGCCAAAAACTG
>JAYUVL010000120.1:0-3592 GCA_043754075.1 Cytophagales bacterium
CAAGACCCACCCCGCGCCCGGCGTTTGCAGGTGCGGGGCATCTATGAAACTGGCCTTGAGGATTTTGACAATCAAGTGGTGATGGGCGACAACCGGCTCATCCAGCGCCTCAATGGTTGGGGCGATACTCTGACGGGGAGTTATGAAATATTTGTTAAGCAGTTTGACTTATTGCCGGTTTCTGCCGAAAAAGTAATTGAGCAATTTGATTACAACATGCAACTCGAGTTGGTGACGGATCAATACCTGCATTTTTTTGATTGGTTTGTGATGCTCAACCGCAACATTGTCATTTTTTTAAGTATTATCTTGTTTGTGGCTTGTTTCAACACTATCTCGATCCTGCTGATCCTGATCATGGAGCGCACCAACATGATCGGCACCCTAAAGGCCCTTGGGGCCACCAATGCCCAGATTCGACGGGTCTTTGTTTACCGGGGCATCCGCATCCTGTTGTTGGGCATGGGGTGGGGCAATGCCCTGGCCTTGGGAATTGGGGCCGTCCAGTTTTATTTCCGCCTCATCCCCCTAGATGCCGAAACTTATTACATGAATGCCGTGCCAGTGGCTTGGGAATGGCCCACGCTCATTGGCCTCAACCTGTTGATGTTTGTTTTGGTTGCGCTCATCCTCCTGATCCCCACGGTCATTATTTCTCGCATTTCGCCCATCAAGGCCATCCGCTTCGATTAGGTCCCGGAACGCTGGTGCTTGGCAAAAATGTAATAAACCAATGCGGCTGCCAGGGTCGAGGCAATCACATCTTCGGGGTCAAAAAAGGTGGAATGGAGCACCATTTAAACTGGCAGCACCGCCAATTCCCGCCAGATCAAAATCGCCAATATTACCCCGATGACCCACTTGGCCCGCTGCCCAAAGAAGGGAAACGCCAGCAAGCAACGGGCCAGCCCAAAACTCATCAGCCAGTTGGGTATGGCTCCCATTAGGCCAAAATCGGTAAAGGGATGACTGTAATGATAAGGCCGGATCATCAGTTGGAAGCCCAGTGCCGCTAGTCCGCACGTTATCCCCCAGCCCAGCTTGCGTTTATCGGCCAGCCACCACTCGGTCAATACAAAAACCAATAGACCAGCCCCCAACGAGGGTGGTTTTGGGGCCGGGAACCGATTTTTGGCCGGCTCGGACGACCGCTGCTCCGTAGGCATCGGGGGGAAGGATTGATTCATTGAGAACGGTTAATGGTGTGGCACAAAAGTATTAAAAGAACTTTGAAATACAAAGCTAAAACTAAAAACCCGCTGTTTTCCCGCCCAAAGAGAGTTGAAAGGCCACTTGGCCCCCGTTTTTGAAAACAATCCATTACTTTCGATCCGATATCACCAAAATCAACCCCCGAAATGGAAACTACCATCAAACTCAAGGCGGCCGAACTGGGCCCCGCCGTGCTAGAAGCGATCCAGTTGTTGACCCAAGGCAATCCTACAGCCGAGATCACCATTACGGTGCGTCATCAGGCGGCAATTGAGCAGGTGGCCCCCACCAAAACGGCTCATTTGGGATCCGCCACGCCGGGAGATTTCTCAGCCAACTTCCTTGCCGCAGCAAACACCATTGACGACGATGATCTCAGCGATCCGTTTGGGGACATGACCAGGATCTTGAAATAACCAACGCTCCCATTCTTTGATAGCAATTAAAACGCGTGCCTACAGTTAAGCACAGGGATCAACCTGCGGCAAAGTAAAGTAGAAACTCGAGCCCTTGCCCACTTGGCTTTCCACCCAGATGGCGCCGTGGTTTTTTTCCACAAATTCTTTGCACAGCAGCAGGCCCAGGCCCGTACCAAGCTCATTTTGGGTGCCCGAAGTGCTGAACGACCGGCGCTGGTCAAAGAGCCTGCCCACCTGCTCGGGGGACATCCCCACGCCGTTGTCGCGCACTTCCACGGCCACCACCCCCGGGGAATGCAGCGAGGCCACCACTTCTATCCGCCCATGTTCGGGGGTGAACTTGATGGCATTGTTTACCAAGTTGCGCAGAATCAGGCGCAAGTGGCTCGGATCGGCTTGCACCGACAGTCCAGCGGGCACTACGTGGGCCAGCGCAATGGACTTGGCTGCTGCGATGGGTTCGTAGAGTTGGCACACCTCCCGGGCCAAATCGTGCACGGGGATGTTTTCCTTGACCGAACCGGCGCCCTCAAACTGCCTTTTTGCCCAACTGAGCAAGTTCTCCAGTACGGTGTTCACGTTGGTGTACTGGGAGGTGAGGTTGGCCTTGATAAAGGCAAATTCACTGGGATCAATAATGTCGGGATCCAAGATCTCGATAACCCCCTGCAGGGCGGCGAGCGGGCCGCGCAGGTCGTGGGCAATGATCGAGAAGGTTTGATCCTTGACCCGGTGCAGTTCTTTGAGCTGATCGGCCTGCTTGAGCAAGGCCTCGGTTTGTTGGGCGATCTCCAAGTTGTTGGCCGCCAACACACTCTGCTGCTGGATCAGCCGGTGGTTGGCCCGGCGCAATTTCTTTTGCCCGGAATATAACTGGGCCGCATAGAGGGCAATAAACAGGGCCGTCGCCCCGGCCGCCACCACAAGGTAAAAGTAGAACTGTTTCAGTTTGGTTTGGAGGTCCTTCTCTTGGGCCATGGCCTTCAGCTCCTGTTGCTTGCGCTCGCTGTCAAACTCGAACACTAGGCGGTTGACCTGCCGGTTTTGATCGATGCTGAACACGGAATCTCTGGCGGCATGGTAAATATCGTCATATTCAAATGCCTTGAGGTATTGGCCCGCTTGGCGGTTGATCTTGGTCAACAGGGCACTCACTTCCAAGAGGATCTCGGGGGCCGCCACTTCTTGGGCCATTGTCAGTGCCTCCTCCAAGCTGGCTTGGGCATTGGGGTAATCGCCCAGGGCGATGTAAACTTCGCCCAGCCCCAGCAAGTGGAAGGCCATTTGTTGCTTGAGCTGGCCTTTTGTGGCAATCGCCAGCCCCTTACTAAACAGTTGACGGGCCACTTGGTACTGGCCCTGCTTCAACCGTACTTGGCCAACTATGTAGCGGCAGTTGGCTGCGTGGTGGCTATCGTTCAGTGAGTCGGCCAGTCCAACTGCGCGCTGGGCATAAAACAGGGCGGTGGGATAATCTTTTTTGAGCAGGTAGATCCAGCCCAAGTTCGCCATATTTATGGTCAGGGCTGATTTGGCGTTGTTGCGCTTAGAAATTTGGTAGGCGGCCAGCGTATACTTGAGCGATTCCTCGAATCTTTTTTGCAAGCGGAGGACATAACCAATATTGTTGAAGGTAATAGACACCAATCCTTCTTCTTTCATGGGCTGGGCAATGGCCAAGACTGTGAGGTAATATTGCATGGCCGAGGTTAGGTTGCCCTTTACCCGTTGGGCAATCCCCATCCGGTTCAACGCCCAAGCCCGGCCGCGCTCGTAGTTCAGTTCGGTGGCCAATTGGCGGCCTAAATTGGCGAAATAGAACGCAGAATCAGGTTGTGACTGAGCATATCGATAACCGAGCTCGACCAGCAAATCAACCCGGGCAGTATCTTGCGCAGGGTGCTGCCGCAATAGTTGGTGCAGGCTATCGATCTTGCTCCTTTGCGCCTGGCAAGCGAAAC
>JAYUVL010000121.1:0-7144 GCA_043754075.1 Cytophagales bacterium
ATGGGTCCAAGCTGGTATTGGATGCCAGATATTTTCGACCAGTATTTTGCTAGGTTTGGCAAAAAGACCAGCGATTATTATGAACTGGCCCGGCTCTCACCCTCTTATTCGGTGGTTTTTGGCCCGGCTGATTCGGTTGATATTCCCGCTGATTTTCAAGCATTGTGCGAGTTGTTCGAGAGCTACGAAGCTGGCAGCGCCGTCCGGTTACAAAAATTCCTGGCTCAAGCTAAATACAAATATGAAGTTGGGGTCAACGAATTTGTGCAAAAACCAAGCCTGTCAATTACCGAGTTTTTGGATCTGCGATTGGTAGTGGAGGCATTCCGCCTTGACCTCTTCCAATCCTTCCACACTCACGTCCGCAAGTTTTTTCACCATGAAAAGCTGATCCGGCTCATGGAGTTCCCCATTTTGTTCTTGGGGGCCATTCCGCAAAATACTCCAGCCTTGTACAGCCTGATGAATTATGCCGATATGATGTTGGGCACTTGGTATCCAATGGGCGGAATGTTCAAGATCGTGGAAGGCATGGTCAAACTGGCCGAAGAGAAAGGGGTAAGTCTCAAATTGGGCCACGAGGTACAAAAAATTGAAGTCGAGGGCCGCCAAGCGAAGCGCGTGCTGACCAACCACGGAACGTTTGAAGCTGATGTGGTTGTGGCTGGGGCCGACTATCATCACGTAGAGAGCCAGCTCTTAGAGGCAGGTGCCCGCAACTATTCGGATGCTTACTGGGACGAGCGGGTCATGGCCCCTTCATGTTTGCTCTATTATCTAGGGGTGAACAAGAAGCTCCAGAATCTACGCCATCACAATTTATTTTTTGACCAAGATTTAATGGCCCATGCCATTGAGATCTATGAAACACCCAAATGGCCCACCAAGCCATTGTTTTATGCCTCAGTGCCGTCAATAACCGATCCGAGCGTGGCCCCGGCAGGTTGTGAGAACTTGTTTCTGCTCATCCCCGTTGCACCTGGGCTGCACGACACCGAAGAAGTTCGCGAAAAATACTACCATATTGTGATGGATCGATTAGAAGCGTTGACCAACCAAAGTATCCGCGATGCAGTAGTATACCGGCGCACCTATGCCCATCGCGATTTTGTTAACGATTATCACGCTTTCAAGGGGAATGCCTACGGCTTGGCCAATACACTTCGCCAAACCGCTTTGTTCAAGCCTTCCCTCAAAAGCAAAAAAATAGACAATTTGTTTTATACCGGACAGTTGACCGTACCAGGGCCAGGGGTTCCTCCTTCCTTGATTTCAGGGCAAGTAGTGGCCAAAACCATCATAAAACAGTTGGTCACTTCATCCAAATAAAATCCCGAAAGTTGTTAAACTTGATGGAATTTCCATTTTATCACGGAGCACCCAAGCTGAAACTTGGTGGACCGATAAACTTTTTCTGTCAACGTTTAGTTTATAATTGAAAAAAGGAGTAAATCACAGGCTATTCGCTTGGTGTTCGGGCTAGCTATAAGATACCAGTAATTTTCCCAAACTACAAGATTAGTAAATTTTATTCACATATCAAGCAGTGATTGCCTATGTTGGACCTGTTTAATGAAACAACATTAAAGTGTAGCGAAATTGTAACGAAAGCTTATAGTACTTCGTTTTCGCTCGGCATTCGCATGTTTGACAAGAAATTACATCAGCCAATCTACGCTATTTACGGATTCGTTCGCTATGCTGATGAGATTGTTGATACTTTTCATGGTTTTGACAAGAAGTCGTTACTAGATCGTTTTTGGCGCGATACTTATTCGGCCATCGAAGAAGGCATCAGTCTCAACCCAATCCTTCATTCTTTTCAATTGATTGTCAATAAATACAAGATTGAACATGAACTGATTGAAGCATTTTTACGGAGCATGGAAATGGATTTATACTTTAACGAGTATAATGACAGTCGATATCACGAATATATTTACGGATCTGCCGAAGTAGTGGGACTGATGTGCCTCCGGGTATTTGTGGAAGGGGATGATGCCATGTACCAACATTTGAAGGAGCCCGCCCGCAAGCTCGGCTCTGCTTTCCAGAAAGTCAATTTCTTGCGCGACATGAAAAGTGACTATCAAGAACGCGGACGGGTTTATTTCCCGGGGGTTGATTTCAACCAATTTGACCACGTGGTCAAAGCCGAAATAGAGACCGATATCCAAATGGACTTTGATGCCGCTTACCAAGGCATTGTCAATTTGCCCAGGTCGGCCAAGTTGGGGGTTTACCTCGCTTATGTTTACTACTTGAAACTGTTTCAAAAAATCAAGCGGTCCGCCCCTGATCAGGTGCTCGAGGAGCGGATCCGCGTACCGGATCAGTATAAAGCAGCCCTCCTGCTCAAGAGCTACGTAAAACATCGGCTCAATTATATTTGATCGCTGTAATTTCTCCCGGTTTCGCCCATGCCCCGCCCTATTTTTTGCAAACCCAATGGCCAACCTGATCTGGCCCTGATCAGGATTGAGTATCAGCGGGCGGTCAAGAAAGGGGCGCTGGTTGATCCCATGATTGATGCGCTCAAAGGGCTCAAGTCCGATGAGCCACTGGTATTGGCCATCATTGGCGCATTGGAAACGCTCAGAGCCCGAGATTTATGGTTTCCGCTTGAGAAGTTGTATTGGTCAAAAAAATCACAAGACACCCTCGCCAAGGCCATTGCGCTTGACCCTGTCCACATTGAGACCCGGTTCCTCCGCTATTCCATCCAATTGAGCTTGCCCGGGTACTTGAACTTGAGCCAACACTTGGATGAAGACAAAAGAGTGATAGTTCAACAGATCGATACCGAAAAATCTAGATCATTGGGCGACGAGACCGTGCACATCATTGCCGATTTTATGCTAAAAACCGGCCGGTGTGGACAGGTGGAGCAGTTGGCACTGCAAAAAGCGCTCAACCCTCATATTGATCCGTAATCGTTGCTTGATACGCCATAAATCACGCTTGCAAGTAGTCCCACATCAGTCGGGCAGTCACGGCCGAGGCGCTCGATCCAGTTTGCATTTGCTGTTTCAGCAAAACGTAGTCGGCCAGCATGGCCTCCCGCGATGGCCCAGCCAGTATTTTTGCCAATTCCTCTTTCACTTTGGCTTCGGTGAAAGCTGTCTGAAGCAATTCCTTCACTATTTCCCGATCCATAATAAGATTGGCCAAAGAGACATAGCGAACTTTGATCACCAATTTCACAATCGTAGCGGTCAAAAAGCTAGTTTTATAACACACTACTTGCGGTATGCCCAGCAGAGCAGTTTCGAGCGTGGCGGTTCCAGAATTGACCAATGCGGCATGGGCCACCAACAACAGGTCGTACGTTTGGTTAAAAATAATTTTGACCCCAGCCTGCGCGGCCCGGTCGTAGGCACGGGAAGGCAATATATCGACCCCAGCCACCACAAACTCATAGCTGGGATACTGAGCGGGCAGTTTCATCATCAATTCCAGCATTCCGCCCACTTCTTGGCGGCGACTCCCCGGCAAAATTGCAATAATTGGCTTGCTGCCCAGTCCATGCTGAGCCTTAAAGTCCGGATTGGGCACGAACTGGCCAATGGAGTCCAATAATGGATTCCCCACGTAATCAACCGAATAATCAAATTTTTTGTAGAACTCTTTTTCAAATGGCAAAATGACAAACATCCGATCGACCAAAGCCTTGATCTTCCATCCCCGCCGTTGGTTCCAAGCCCAAATCTTGGGCGAAATATAGTAAAACCTCCGAATCCCGATTTTTTTGGCGTAGGCGGCCATTCGGAGATTGAACCCAGCGTAGTCGATCAAAATGAGCACATCAGGCTGATAAGCAGCTACTTGCTGCTTACATTGCCCGATGAGCCGAACGATGCTGGGCAAGTTCTTGACTACTTCCAGAAAACCCATGAAAGCGGTATGGCGAATGTGTTGATCCAATGTAGCACCAGCCGACTGCATTTCATCACCACCCCAAGCCCGGAATTCCCCGGCCGGGTCAAGTTGCCTCAACGCCCGGATGAGGTTCCCCCCGTGCAAATCGCCTGATTTTTCGCCAGCAATAAGGTAATATTTCATGCTTCTTTCTGGTACTGGGCGACATCAAATAATTGGTCCATACGGTTGAGCTTGCTGGCCAAATAGAAATCAACCAGCACGAGCGCGGCCATGGCCTCAACGATGGGCACTGCTCGGGGAACCACACATGGATCGTGGCGGCCCTTGCCCGATACAGTGACGGATTCACCGGCCTCGTTCACACTGGGCTGGTCCTGCATGATGGTAGCCACAGGTTTGAACGCTACCCGAAAATAAATAGCTTCCCCATTGGAAATTCCACCCTGCACACCGCCCGAATGATTGGTTCTGGTGCGGGTTTCATCGCCTGACTGATAGAACAAATCATTGTGTTGGGAACCATTGAGTGCCACCCCAGCAAACCCGCTCCCATACTCAAAGCCTTTGACGGCATTGATACCCAGCATGGCCCGGCCCAGTTCAGCGTGCAATTTGTCAAACACGGGCTCACCCAAGCCTGCTGGTACACCCAGCGCCACACAACTGACTATTCCCCCAATGGTATCACGATTTTTGCGGGTTTCGTCAATTAGATCAATCATTTTATCAGCCATTTCTGGATCGGGGCAACGCACTATGTTGCTATCAACCAAAGTCAGATCAAGCGATTGGTAAGGCCCGGTCAACCCTAGACTGCCCACCTGTGACACGTAGGCATGAACCGAAATACCTGCTTGTTGAAGAATCATTTTGGCCACTGCGCCAGCAGCCACCCGGGCCAATGTTTCGCGGGCCGAGCTACGCCCACCGCCCCGGTAGTCACGGGTATGGTACTTGGCTTGGTAAGTATAATCAGCATGCGAAGGCCGGAATTTGTCGGCAATGTGCGAATAGTCTTTGCTGCGCTGATCTTCGTTGTAAACCACTAGGGCAATGGGGGTGCCTTGGGTACGGCCCTCAAAAATACCAGCCAACACCTGTACTTCGTCGCCTTCTTGACGCTGAGTGGTAATTTTGGACTGACCAGGGCGGCGGCGATCCATCTCCCGTTGCAACAAAGCCAGATCAAATGCTAAGCCGGCGGGGCAGCCGTCAATGACGACCCCCACCGCAGTGCCATGCGATTCGCCGAAAGTAGTAATGCGAAAAAATTTACCAAAAGAGTTCATATGCCAATATAAATAAGAGAACAATCGTTTACAGCCGGACCCCAAGCACCAAAATATCATCGACTTGCGGCTGCTGACTGGCTGCCATCCACTGCTCGATGGTTTGCTTCAAAATATCGTGCTGCTCATCCATGTTCATTTTACTAATTTCACCGAGTAGCGCCCGGAAACGTTTGGCCATAAACTTTTTGTTGTTAGGGCCACCAAATTGGTCCTGAAAACCATCAGAAAAAAGGTACAAGACTGTTTTTTTATCAATGGGGATGTGAATGGTATGCTGCTGGAAAGTATTCGCGCGCTTTGGCTCCAGCTTGCCACCCACAGATAGTTTATCGCCCCGAATCTCGATCAGTTCTGGCATGCCTTCGGGCGAGTACTGAGCCAGCACTAGCGGGATCCGCGCTCCTGCAAACGTAACCTCCCTTTCTTCCAAATCAATAACGCACAAACCAATTTCCATTCCATCGTTGTTGTGAGTTTCGGCCTGGCGCAGGGCCTGCCACACCCCTTGGTGCAAGGCGCTCAAAATCAGGCTGGGAGAAGTAAAGCGGTTTGAAATGACAATATTTTTGAGGAGGGTATTGGCAATAATACTCATAAACGCCCCTGGCACTCCGTGCCCAGTACAATCAATGGCGGCTACGATGGTTTTGGTTCTGCCGCTGCCCGGCTCGGTGATCTTGGCGAACCAATAAAAATCGCCACTGACCACGTCGCGGGGTTTGAAAAACACAAAGTGATCGGTCAATTCACCTTTGATCAGATCCGAGGCTGGTAAAATTGCCGACTGAATGCGCTGCGCATAGCTGATACTATCCATAATATCTTCATTTTTGCGGGCTATCTCGCTGTTTTTGGTATCCAATGCATCGCGCTGAGCTACTATCTTAGTCGCTTGGTTTTCCAAGATCTGGTTTTTTTGTTCAATCTCCCTCTTTTGCAGCCCCAGCAACTGGTTGGCCGCCTGCTGCTGGCGCACATTGCGCGACAAGACATACACAAAACCGATGGAAACCAGCAAGCACAAGCCCACCCCAACCAAGGCTACCCACTGCCAAAATTGGTTGTTTTCCAATCCGTCAATCTCATTGATGAGAGCAGCCCTGCTCTTTTGAGCCATCTCGATTTGCAATTGGGCAATCAAGCGGTTGTTCTCTTGGCTAAAAATGGAGTCATGGACAGCCAAATGCTGGACTTGATATTGATATGCCTTGGCAAAGTCGCCTTGGGCAGCCATACACTGGGCCAATACTTGGGTCACCTGCGACACCCCTTCCCTTATATTGAGTTTCCGGGACAGGGCAAGCCCCGCTTCCCCATAAGCAATTGCCCGGGCGCAATCGCCCTGGGCTTGGTAAATTTGCGAATAACTGATAAGCACATTTGCTTGGCCAGCACGTTGGCCCAGCAACCTATAGATTTCCATTGCCTGTTTGGCATTTTCCAAGGCCGGTCCATATATCCCCTTGAGCCGGTAAATGTCCGCAATTTTGTACAAGTTGTGGGCCAGGCCGCTGCGATCGCCCAGCTTGGTGCGAATGGCCAGTGCTTCTTGGTATTTGTAAATTGCACTGTCATATTTACGTTGACCAACATAAATGCCGCCCATACTCTGTAAAGAAATGGCCAACCCGCCTCGATCATTCATTTCTCGATATATTTTTTCGGCCAGTTTATAATATGCCAGCGCACTAACCGTATCGCCGCGCACTCGGTAAATGCTGCCAATGGTGATACTGGAGTAAGCTTGGCCAGCGCGATCACCATAACGCCTGGCTTCGTGCTCGGCTTTGAAATAGTAGCTCAGCGCAGTTTTATAGTCGCCTTGCACGCTGTACGCCGCGCCTATGTTGTTTAACGTGCTGGCGATGTTGGACCCGTCCGGTATTCCTTCAAATACCTCCAACGCAGCTTTGTAGTAGTAGAGGGCCGAGTCAAAGTCACTAAGATAGTATTGGACCGAGCCAATGCGC